>JAYUSX010000126.1:0-5180 GCA_043755475.1 Actinomycetota bacterium | reverse complement strand
TCACCGTCCACGGCTTCGGCCGGCGGGGCTACTTCACCACCTTGCTCGTCGGCGGTCAGAACCGTGCACTCGCGCACCATGTCGGCGAACGGCTGCGTCATCGGCTCCCTGCGTACGAGATCGCCACCGACCTCGATCGGATCCCGAAGGAGCTGCAGGGCCTGCACCCGAAGAACCCGGTGAACCTCCCTCCGAAGCAGGGCGTGCAGATCGAGCTCCCGCCCCGGGTGCGCGGCACGACGCCGATGTTCTGGGATTGGGAGGGACCGGGCCTCACCCCGCACACCCAGGCGCTGGTCGACGGACTCGTCGAAGCCGTCGACTCCTGGCCGCACTGAGACCCTCGATCGCTGGTCAGGGGGCCAGACGCTCGATCACCCAGCCGCCATCCGGTGTCTCCTTGCGGTACCGAAGGCGGTCGTGCAGCCGGCTGGGCCGTCCTTGCCAGAACTCGAACGACGTCGGACTCATCAGCCATCCACCCCAGAACACCGGTCGCGGCACATCGGTCACGTCGGCAAAGGTGCGTTCCATGTCGGCCACTCGCTCGTCGAGTTGGCCTCGGTCGGCGAGTGGCCGCGACTGCGGCGACGCCCACGCGCCGAGCTGCGACGCTCGCGGGCGGCTGGCGAAGTAATCGTCGCTCTCGTCGTCGGGGAGTCGCTCGACCACACCGGTGACCCGGACCTGGCGATGCAGTTGGAGCCACGTGAACAACAGGCTCACCTTGGGATGCGCAGCCAGCTGGCTGCTCTTGTCGGAGTCGTAGTTCGTGAAGAACGAAAAACCGCGCCCGTCGGCGCCGCGAGCCAACAGATACCGAGACTGAGGAAACCCGTCAGCGTCGATCGTGCTCAGCACGAACGCGTTCGGTTCCACGCAACCTGCCTCGGTCGCCTGCTCGAACCACGCCTGCCACTGAGCCATGGGATCGCCGACCAGGTCGCTCAGATCGAGCCCGGTCGTCTCGTACTCGTGGCGCCGTGATGCGAGGGACATCGATTTCCTCTCGGGTAGAGCGGCTAGACCACCGGGATCTGGGTGGCACCGCGCATGTAGGGGCGCAGCTTCTCGGGGATCGCGACCGATCCATCGGGCTGCCGGTAGTTCTCGACGATCGCCGCCCACACGCGAGGCACCGCGAGGGCGGAGCCGTTGAGCGTGTTCGCGATCTGGGTGCCCTTCTCGCCGCTGGTACGGAACCGGATGTCGGCCCGACGCGCCTGATAGTCGGCGAACCAACTGACGCTGCTCACCTCGAGCCAGCTGTCGCAGCCGGGCGCGTACACCTCGATGTCGAAGCTGCGGTGATGGCTCTGGCCCATGTCGCCGGTGCAGATCTCGATGATCCGGTACGGGAGGCAGAGACCGGCGATGAGGCGCTCGGCCCGATCGCGGAGCTCCACGAGCATCTCGGCACCCTGGGCCGGCGTGGTGATGGCCAGGATCTCGACCTTGTCGAACTCGTGGGCGCGCAGCATCCCTCGCGTGTCACGCCCTGCGGATCCGGCCTCGCGCCGGTAGCACGGCGTGTAGGCCATCATCCGAACCGGCAGCTGCGCCTCGTCGAGCACCTCGCCGCCATACAGCGACGTGAGCGGCACCTCGGCGGTCGGGATGGCCCACAGGTCGTCGCGCTCGATCGCGTAGGCATCGTCGGCGAACTTCGGCAGTTGGCCGGTGGCGGTGAGCGTGGCCGTGGTGACCAACGACGGAGGGCGGATCTCCTCGAACGCGTCGGCGTTCATGTCGAGCGCGTACTGGCACAGCGCCCGCGAGAGCGTGGCACCCAGGCCACGCTGCATGGTGAACATGGCCCCGCTGATCTTGGTGGCCCGCTCGTTGTCGAGGATGCCGAGGGCGGTGGCGGTGTCCCAGTGGGGGACGCGCTGGTGTTCCGGGTAGTCGTCGAGCAGGCCGAAGGGCCCCTTGATGATCGGGTTGTCGTGATCGTCGGCCCCGTCGGGCGCGTCCGGATGAGGCATATTGGGGATGAGCAACAGCAGGTCACGAATCGCTGCCTGCACCTCGTCGCTCTCGGCAGCGAGGGTGCGCTCTTCGTCGCCCAAGGCCCGCGACTGGTCCTGGAGCAGCTCGGCCTGGTCGGTGTCGCCTGCTCTCCTGAGCGCTCCCACCTGCTTCGACAGGTCGTTCACCTGGGAGCGGATGAAGTCGCGGCGAGCGACGATCTCGCGGCCGCGCTCGTCGAGGGCGAGCGTCTCGTCGAGCTGCGCGACGATCTCGGCGCTGCCCCGGCGGGCCATCGCGGTCCGCACGACGTCGGGCTGGGTGCGGAGCTGACGGATGTCGATCACAGGACCGTGAGGTTACTTGGCCGCCGGTGCGCAGCGATGGGCGAAGCGTCGGCCCCTCCTGGTTCCTCTGCCGAAGCGTCGAGGCACCGGTCGCCGCCGACACACCACACTCGCCTGTGCGGTGCACCGGCGGCGCCGGCGAGATGTAGCTCAGCTGGCGTAGATCGTCAGGGTGCGGGTGGCCAGGTTCCTGCCGCTGATCCAGTGCGTGTAGTCGATGTGCGCCCGGTACTCGCCCGCGCGGGGTGGCAACAGCAACAGGTCGTAGCGTTCGGCCGAACCGAACGCGACCCGGTCGGTCATGACCGGGCGCCCCAGGTCTCGCATGGCCCGGCTCGGCCCGGTCGGGTTGGACGTGTCGCGCAGCGGACGACCATCGTGGGCGATCAGCTCTCCGATCAGCGCCGGCGTCACCCCGTCGGCCTCAGTGATCCGGAGACGGCACGGGAAGTAGCTCGCGTTGTTCACACGCAGTAGCGACGGTGCTGTGCCGTTGCCGACGACGTTCGCCCGGATATCGCGCAGGACCTGCACGCCGCCGGCCGTCGGTGCCGGCCTCGATAGGTTCCCGCCGAGGATGTAGAAGAACTGTGGGTCGAACCGGTTCAGACCCACGTCTTCGCCCGACAATCCGGCCGCATGACCCAGCTGGTGCCAACGCGGGTCGACCGTGTAGGGCACCAGCAGCGTTTCGGTGGCGATGTCGTACTCCGGGCCGTCGACGAAGGAACGGCGGGTCCTGCCCGGTGTCACTGGATAGCTCGGGTGGACGACCGGATCGATGATCAGCGCGCCGAACATGCCCATCTGCACATGCAGCACCGTGTTGACGTGGCAGTGGTAGAAGTACGTGCCCGACGAGCCCTTGTTCGGGTCACCCGGAACACCACGCTCGGGCGACCATTGGTACGTGTACTCGCCCGTGACCTCGAATGACGTGTGGCCGACACCGTCGTTGCGCGGGTCGGGCTCCTGTCCGTGGATGTGGATGGTGTGCACACGCTTCGATGCCTTGAGCGGGACGTGGATCATCTCGCCCTCGGTCGCGCGGATCAGCGGCGATGGCAGGCCACGCCCGGACGTGGCGTCTTCGAATCCCCAGATCTCGTGCTCGGAGCCATCGGGGAAGCGCAGCCGGCGGTTGAAGAACTTGCGCAGGAACGTGCGATCGGGCGTCTTCCGGAACTCGGTCGTCGGGCTGCCCTCCTTTGGTTGATCGATGGCGAAGGCCACCTGCGTCGGGTAGGTGTGGTGCTCTGCCGTCCGCGGGGCCGGTCCCGTCGGGGTCGGAGGGGCCATCACCCAGTCGGCCATGATCCCGCCCGGATACAGCCCACCGTGGGCGGTTTGCGAGGTCTCGGCATGGCAGTGCATGGGGTAGTGCCAGTCCTCGGTCCGCGCCGCGAACACCTCGGGCAACGCGTCGGGCGGCGGCTTGAGCGCAAGCACAACCACCTTGCGGTCGAGCGGGTCGAGCTCGACCGTGTCCTCCCAGTGCTGCATCAGCACGTGGCCCTCTGCGTCGATTGAGCCGGTGGTGCGGCTGTAGTCGACGGCGTTGTTGCGCAGTGTCCACACGTGGTTCCCGTGGAAATGCATTTGGTGCACCGCGACGCCGGCGTTGACCATCCGGATCATCTGTCCGGTAACGACGGTGGTCGCGGTTGCCGATGCGCTGAAGTCGCGCACGTCGGTGCGCCGCGGTGACCCGGCCACGAGGGTCTCTTCGTGACTGGCGAGGTTGATCTCCTCGTCCTCGGTCACGGCAACCGATTCGAACCCGGCCCGGCCGTTGAGGGTGAAGTACGCCGGCACGGCCGGGGTGGCGACGGGGTCGATGACTTCGCCGAGCTGTGCGCGGCGGCTCCACACCGGGTCGATGTCGTGGCAGATCCACAACCATTGACGTTCGAACTCGGCCCCGCCCGAGGTGAGCCGCCAGTGATCGTCGGCCGGGACGACAACGAGCACGCCGAACAACCCCAGCGTCCGCTGCACGGGTCCGCCGCCCGGATCGGCGAAGACGTAGGTGCCGGCGGCGGGTGCGCTCAGTTCGACGGTCGCCGTTTGTCCAGGAGCAATCGTCCCGGTGGTGGCGAGCCCAAGCAACGACAGCTCGTGGGGCTGCGTCAACGTGTTGTGGACGCGCAACCGGATTCGACTGCCGGTCTCGGCGATGATCGTTCGTGCCGGGAAGTAGCTGCCCCAGTGCCTGCGTTTCAAGGCGTACACGAGCGGGTCACCGACGACCGGGTGGGCCGGCGATGGCCGGCCCTTCGGGGGCGGTGCAGCAGTCGGCGGGAAGAGGCGGTCGGCCACCAACCGACCATCCGCGAAGAAGATGTGCGGGGTCGCGGTCAGGCTCGGAGATGGATCATTGATCGTGGTCGGCCGATCACCGAAGCCGCGCATGTACACCATCGCCCCGTCGACCATCGGGACGTACCCCTCGTTGACGTACAGGTCGAGTACGCCGTCGATGGGCACGATGCGCGTCGGGGTCGACGCTGCCGCCGAACCGCGCAGCAAACTCGCAGCCCCGGCACCAGCGGTGACGGCCCCCAACGCGGCACCGTAGCGAATCACATCGCGCCTCGTCGGAGCATCGTCACCCCCTGCTGTGGCGGGCCCCGTGGAGATATCCGGCGATGTCATTGGGTGCCCCCGTTGGTGGCGAGTGGTGCGACTTCGAACACGAGCGTGGTCGGCTCGGGCCGGGCGACGTCGTCGTAGGACAGGCTCAACGTTGCCGCTCCGCCTGGGGGGGCGAGGTAGCTGATCCATCCGCTGACGGTGGTATGCGCAGCGACCTCGCGGACTGCGAGCTCGAAGTCGTACGGCGCGACACTCGGCCCATCGGGGCCA
>JAYUSX010000125.1:0-5187 GCA_043755475.1 Actinomycetota bacterium | reverse complement strand
GTCTGCAAGCACCACCTCGAACCGTCCATCGCGTGTTCGGTGCATCACCAACTCGGCCTGTCGCCGTCGTGCACCAACTTCGACATCGCCAATGCCTGTCTCGGCTTCGTCAACGCGATCCACCTCGCCTCCACCGCGATCGATGCCGGCTTCATCAAGTACGCGCTCATCGTGGACGGCGAAGGCAGCCGCTACACACAACAGGCCACGATCGAGCGCCTCCAGCAGGAGACCGCGACCTTCACCGACGTGTTCGACGAGTTCGCCTCGCTCACCCTCGGTTCGGGGGCCGCGGCGATGGTGCTCGGCAGCCTCGACGACCATCCCGATGCGCACCGAGTGGTCGGTGGCATCGCCCGCGCCGGGACGCAGCACCACACGTTGTGCATCGGTGACCTCGACAAGATGACCACCGACACCAAGCGGCTGCTCGAAGCCGGCCTCGATCTGGTGCAGGAAGCATGGAAGGACTCCACCGTCGACTTCGACTGGGCGAGCGGCATGGACCGCTACATCATCCACCAGGTGAGTTCGGTGCACACCAGGTCGATCTGTGAACGGCTCGGCATCCCCGTCGATTCCGGCAAGGTGCCCCTCACCTACCCGAAGTACGGCAACGTCGGCCCGGCCGCCATCCCGATCACGCTCGCCGGGGTGCAGGACGAACTGTCGCCGGGCGAGCGCGTGTTGTGCATGGGCATCGGTTCCGGCCTGAACACGAGCTTCACCGAAATCGTCTGGTGAATCGCCCGGTGAATCGTCTCGGGCGCTGCTCGGTGGCGAACGCTCGATGAACGCGCCGGCACTGCCCGGCGCCGACGACTGGATCCAGTGGGGCGTCGACCCGTCGTGGTCGCGCACGCTCGATGTGACCTCCCACGACGGCGACGTCCACCGTTGGCACGTGCTCGAACGGCGGCCCGGCGACCCGGCCTCCTCGCTCGGAACGATCGTCTGCGTGCACGGCAATCCCACGTGGTCGTACCTGTGGCACCGGGTGATCGACCGATTGGGCGACCGCTACCGCATCGTCGCCGTCGACCAGTTGGGCATGGGGTTCTCCGATCGCGTCGGCCCGCGCTCGTACGCCCAGCGGGTGCTCGACCTCGACGACGTGATCGATGCGCTCGGGCTCGACGGTCCGCTCGTGATGGTCGGGCAGGACTGGGGCGGTGCCGTGGTGCAGGGCTGGTCGGTCGCGCACCGCGACCGGCTCGCCGGGTTGGTCTTGTGCAACACCGGGATCGCCGTGCCCGCCGGGCGGCGAGCGCCGGCGCTCATCCGTCTGGCCGCCGCAGGACCCATGACCGACCTGGCGTGCCGGCGCACTCGCCTGTTCGTCGACGGCACGATGTGGCTGTCGTGGCATCGGATCCCGGCGGCGATGCGACCGGCGTTCCGTGCGCCGTACCGGCGAGCGGCCCACCGCGGCGCGATCCGCGATTTCGTGGCCGACGTGCCGTTCGATGCATCGCACCCGTCGTCGGCGGCGATCGCCAAGGTTGCTGAGGCCGTGCGTTCGATCACGGCTCCGGCGCTCTCGGTGTGGGGGGCAGCCGATCCGGTGTTCGACGATTCGTTCGCGCTCGACCTCGCGGCGCGGCTGCCGCACGCCGATCAGCACCGCTTCGATCGGGCCGGGCACCTGTCGCCCGTCGAGGCCGACGTGGCCGGCGTGATCGATGCGTGGCTCACCGAACGGGTGCTCGCTCCGTCAACGTCCACCTCGACCTCCGGCAGCCCATCCGCCTCATCGACGTCGAACGCCGCGACCGAGCCACATGACGGTTACATCCCCACGTGGGCCGCGCTCGAAGACCGTTCCGACGACGACGCGCTGGCGTTCGTCGACGGAGCCTCGGGAGCCGTCACGTCGTTCCGCGAGCTGCACCGACGGGTGATGGGCATCGCTCGCGGTCTCGGCGAGTTGGGCGTGCAGCCGGGTGATCGCGTCGCGATGCTCGTGCCGCCGAGCGCCGATCTGGTCGCTGCCATCTACGGCGTGTGGCGTGCCGGTGGGGTGACCGTGGTTGCCGACCGCGGGTTGGGATTACGGGGTCTCGGTCGCGCTGTTCGTGGCGCACACGTCGATTGGGTGATCGGGGCGCCCGAGGCACTCGCTGCTGCTCGAACGCTCCGTTGGGCGCCGAGGGCATCGTTCGTCGTCACCGGTGCCCGCACTCGGTTCAGTGCACGGGCCACCCTCGACGACCTCAGTCGGTCGGCCGCGGTGCTGCCGGCACTGCCGCTACCCGACGATCCGGCTGCGGTGCTGTACACGTCGGGGGCCACCGGGCCGGCGAAGGGTGTGCGCTATCGCCATCACCAGCTGGCCGCGCAACGCGACGCTCTCGCAGCGACCTACGGCATCACCCGCGACGACCGGTTGGTCGCCGCGTTCGCTCCGTTCGCGCTCTACGGCCCGGCGCTCGGCATCGCTTCCACGATCCCCGATGTCGACGTCACCAAGCCGGGCACCCTCACCGCCGAGGCGCTCGGAGCCGCGTGCGCCTCGGTCGACGCCACGATCGTCTTCGCATCCCCCGCCGCGTTGGCCAACGTGGTGCGCACCTCCACGGCGCGCGACCCCCGACTCGCCGGCGTTCGCCTCGCGCTGTCGGCCGGCGCACCAGTGCCGGTGGCCACGTTGCGAGCGACGGGTGCGCTCATGCCCGCGGCCGACCTGCACACGCCCTACGGGATGACCGAGTGTCTGCCGGTCGCCGACGTCTCCCTCACCACGATCGACGCGGTTGGCCCCGGCCACGGCGTGTGCGTCGGGCACCCCGTGCCGGGCGCCAAGGTCTTCGTCGCCCCGCTCGGTTTCGACGCTGCCATCCCGGTGGTGGCAGTGCCGCCCGGGACGACGGGCGAAGTGCTGGTGAGCACGCCGTGGCTCTCCGACGGCTACGACCGCCGATGGGCCACCGAGCGAGACGCTCGCCCGCTCGATGCCGCCGGCCGCCGCTGGCACCGCTCGGGCGATGTCGGTCACGTCGATGCGGGCGGCCTGCTGTGGATCGAGGGCCGCTCGGTGCACGTGGTGCACACCGACCGCGGCGCGGTGACACCGGTGCCGGTGGAGACCGCCGCCGAACGGGTCGCAGGGGTGCTGCGTTCAGCGGCCGTCGGCGTCGGTCCCGTCGGGTGCCAGGTGCTGGTCGTGGTGGTCGAGACCGATGCGGGAGACGACGGCCTTGCGCCCACCGAGCTCACTGCTGCCGTGCGGGCCGAGGTGCGCCCACCGGTCGCGGCCGTGCTGCAGGTGAGCACGCTGCCCGTCGACATCCGCCACAACACCAAGATCGACCGAACCCTGGTCGCCCGCTGGGCCGACCAGGTGTTGAGCGGCCGCAACGCCAGGCGCCCGTGGTGACCGACCGCCGCCCCGTGAGCGCCACCCGCAGCATGTGCGGGCCCTGCTCACGGCCAGTTCGTGTTCGTGAGCGCCGCCCGCAGCATGTGCGGGTGCGGCTCACGGATCTCGGGGGTGACGGATGAGGGTGCTGGTGACGGGTGGGTCGAGTCTGTTGGCCCGGCGCACGGCGGAGGCACTGCTCGCGCGGGGTGACGACGTGGTGATGCTGCAACGGGGCGAGTCGGCGGTCGACGCGGCGCAGGTGCGCGGTGACGTGCGCGACGCCGACCTCGTGCGTCGAGCCGTCGACGGATGCCACGCGGTGATCCACGCCGCCGCGAAGGTCGGCATCGTCGGTTCGTGGGACGACTTCCGCTCCATCAACGTCGACGGTACGGCGAACGTGATCGCGGCGGCGCGTGAGCAGGGCCTGTCGCGCATGGTGTACGTGTCGACCCCCTCGGTCGCTCATGCCGGGCACTCGCTGGTTGGCGCGCTCGCCGATCCACCCGTCACCGGCCGATCCGATGCCCACTACGCGGAGTCGAAGGCGATGGCCGAGCGGCTGGCGCTCGGCGCCGCCAGCGACGCCTTCCCGGTCGTGGCGATCCGCCCGCACCTGGTGTGGGGGCCCGGCGACACCCAGCTCGTGGGTCGCATCGTCGAGCGGGCGAGGGCCGGACGGCTGGCGCTGGTGGGCGGTGGCACCGCGCTGATCGACACCACGTACATCGACAACGCCGCGTCGGCACTGGTGGCCGCACTCGACGCCGCCGTTCCCGGTGCGGCGTGCGTGGGGAAGGCGTACGTGATCGCCAACGGTGAACCCCGTCCGATCCGCGAGCTGATCGAGGGAATCCTGCGCGCCGCCGGTGTGGATGCGCGACCGAAGGTGGTGCCATTGCGAGTCGCGCTCGGTGCCGGTTCGATCGTCGAGAAGCTGTGGGCCCGGGCGAAGCCCGACGAAGAACCGCCGCTCACACGGTTCCTCGCCGAGCAGCTCGGCACGGCGCACTGGTTCGATCCGCGCCCTGCCCGAACCGATCTCGGCTGGCGCCCCAGGGTGGCGATCGACCAGGGCCTGGCCGAACTCGCGACCTGGTTCGCCACCCACTGACAAACACCGCGATGAGAGATGAGTGGCGGTGCCGCACTCATCTCTCATCACTCCTCCGCCCGGATCGACCCCGATGAGAAGTTGGTGCGGCACGGCCACTCATCTCTCATCGCCAGAGGTGGGGCTGTGACGGAATCCGCTTGGTGGCAGTGAGGTGATCGGGGATGGCTGCTGGCAGGCTGTCGGGCGTGAACGAGTGTGACCTGCTGATCATCGGTGGCGGACCTGCGGGCGCGGCCGCAGCCATCGTGGCCGCCCGGGCCGGGGTGAGGGTCACGCTCTTCGAGAAGGGTCCCCACGGGCGCGACAAGGTGTGCGGCGACGGCCTCACACCACGAGCGGTCGCGGCCCTCGAGGAGCTGAAGATCGACCTCTCGCCGGCTCATCGCATCGACGGGCTGAGGATGATCGCCGGCAAGAAGACCCGCGAACTCGCCTGGCCAACCACGGATCGCTTCCCGAACCACGGCGCCGTGTGGCCGCGCCATCGTTTCGACACCCATCTGATCGACGTCGCGATCGAGTGCGGGGCCGACGTCCACTTCGGGACCGAGGCGCTCCCCGAGCTCGACGGCGATCGGGTGATCGTGCTGGCCAGGCGGCTGAACCACGGCGTCGCGCGCATCCTGCCGTGGGGCGACCGGCACAAGTATTACAACGACGAGCTCTCCCTCACGATGCTCGAGGAGACTTCGCTCGAGCTCGTGCTGTG
>JAYUSX010000124.1:0-13322 GCA_043755475.1 Actinomycetota bacterium | reverse complement strand
CGGACGATCACCTTGGATGGGGGTGCTCATTCGCATGCTCGTCAACGAATTCCCCCAACAGGCGAATCACGAGGGCTCCGGACGCCCGATCGTGCTCGACCACCTCGGCCGGCACGACGCCCCAATCGTCATCCCCGGCCAGGACCACGGATCCGATCGCGAGGTCGGTACCTAGAACTGCACGGCGAGCGTTGGCACGGATCATGGTGCCCTCGACCACTCGGTTGAAATCGACCGTGAGCTGTCGAGCCATCACAGACACCGGGCTGGGTGGGCCTACGCGGACAACAGGTGGGTGCGTCGCATGGCCTCGGCGTACTCGAGCGGGTCGCCGGGCAGGATCTCGAGGTGGACCTTCACGCCCGTCGGCCGCTCCGTCAGCGACGCGACGCGAGCGAACACCGGGTCCTCGGCGTCGCCGGTGATGACGATCGCACCCTCGACGATGCGCTCGGGATGGGCAGCTTCGTCGAGGAAGGTCCACGGCAGACCTGTGTGATCGATCTGCGTGGGATCGCACGGGATGTCGACTTCGATCGGAACGCTCATGATGGTCACCTCTCACGACGCTTGTACGGATTCGCTTCGGGCGGGCCGAACACAGCCAGCAACGCCTCGGCCTCACGATACTCGGCGCTCCCGAGCAGCAGGTCGTAGTGAGGTGCGTCGTACGTCGGGAGGAGACCGAAGCCGGCCCGCTGCACCGCACCGACGGTCGACGCGGCGAACATGGTTCTCGACGACAGGGCGCCGGTGAGCAACGCGGCCAGGTCCCAGCCGTCGACGGTGAGGCTGACGCTCACCGAGTACATCGGCCGTCCCTCGTACGAATACTCACGAGCTTGGCGGAGCGCGTGCTCGACGATCTTCTCCGCTGCGATCGGGCCGCCTCGCACGACGACGATGGTGTCGTCGGGAGGAGATTCCGAACGCACGTAGGGCTCGATCGATTCACCGGTCATCGTCGACCTCCAGGGCGCTGGCGAGGGTGGCGGCGACGCCGGCGTCGGCGCCATCGAGGGCGTGCGCGTAGGTGCGCAGGGTCATCGCCGGGTTGGCGTGTCCCAATCGACCGGCCACGGTGCGGATGTCGTGGCCGCGCCCGATCGCCTCGGTGGCCGACCAGTGACGCAGGTCGTGCAGTCGCCACCGTGGATCGATGCCGGCGTCGCGGCGGGCGATCCGCCACCAACCTGTCAGCCGTTCCGGGTTGAGCGGGCGATCGCCGGGCTGGAGCATCCACGGGCCGTACCGCTGACGGTCGGCCCGGAGTGCCTCGACCGCCTCGACCGTGCGCTCGTCGAGGCGCACCACCCGCTGGTTCCCGGTCTTCGTGGCCGCATCCCGGAGGGTGGGCACCTGTCTGTCAGACCTGCTCCCGTTCCGCTCGATCTCGATGCTCGAGTCGATCGCGAGCCGATCGCCGTTGAGATCGCTCCAGACGAGTGCACAGAGCTCGGCGCGGCGAGCACCCGTGATCGCGGCGAGCCGGAAGGCGACACCCGTAGCCGGGTCGAACTGTTCTGCCGCGGCGATGACGGCACGAACCTCCGCGGCGGTCATCGCCGACCGCGGCTTGCTCGTCTTCCGCCCGAGCGTCGCCAACGCGGCCACGTTCGCACTCACCCACCCCCACCGGGCCGCCTGCGACAGCGACGCCCGCAGCACGAGATGCTGGTTCCGCAACGACGACTCCCCCACACCAGCCGCCCGCAGCCGGCTGTGCCACCGGTCGACGTCGGCCACCGTCAGCTTGGCGAGCGGTGTGCGGGCGATCTTGTCGGCCCTCACCAGCGACGCCCGGCTCGTCTGGTCACGCACCGTCGACGCCGCCCACGTGGGCGTGTGCGTCTCGAGCCAGGCGTCGAGCGCATCGGCCACCGTGCGGCCGTCGCTACGCGCAGGCGGCGCCACCGTCATCTCGGCCGCAGCTCGCTGAGCATCGCGCTTGGTGCCTCGCACCGTGCGGCTGACCTGCTTGGGCCGGCCACGATCGTCGTTACCGACGAAGACGCGCACCTCCCACACGCCCGGTGACCGTTCTCGGATCGTCGCCATGGCGGCGCACGCTACCGGCAGGGTGTGACGCTAGGGAAAGGACTAGGGATGAAGGCCTGAACGAACTGGCGCTAGATGGCACCAAACCGCACGAAACCCCTACAGGCCGAGCTTCTTCGCGATCACCATGCGTTGGATCTGGTTGGTGCCTTCGTAGATCTGGGTGATCTTCGCGTCACGCATCATTCGCTCCACGGGGAACTCGTTGGTGTAGCCGTAGCCGCCCAGGAACTGCACGGCATCGGTGGTGACCTGCATGGCCACGTCGCTCGCGAAGCACTTCGCCATCGCTCCGGCCATCGACAGCTCACCATGCGGGTCACCCTGATCTGCGATCGCGCACGCCTTGTACACCAGGCCCCTCGCAGCCTCGATGCGCATCGCGCAGTCGGCGGCCATCCACTGCAATCCCTGGTTCGATCCGATCGAGCGGCCGAACGTGGTGCGTTCCTTCATGTACCCGAGTGCGTAGTCGAGCGCTCCCTGGGCGATCCCCACGGCCTGGGCTCCGATCGTCGGACGGCTGCGGTCGAGCGTGTGCATCGCGACGGCGAACCCCTGCCCGACCTCACCGAGGCGGTGTGTATCCGGAACGCGAAGTCCATCGAACCGGATGACCCCCGTGGGCGACCCCTTCACACCCAGCTTGTGCTCCAACTTGTCGACGTGAACGCCCCACGCCGCCTCCACCAAAAACGCGGTGATGCCGGCATGACGGTCGTCGGACGTGCGCGCGAACACGGTGTACAGATCGCTGATGCCCGCGTTGGTGATCCACGCCTTCGAGCCGTCGATCACCCAATCGTCGCCATCGCGAGTCGCCCGTGTCGTCATCGACGCAACATCGCTGCCGGCGTCGGCCTCGCTCAGCCCGTAGCTGCACTGGCTGGTGCCGCTGCAGATGCGCGGCAAGTAGGTGCTCTTGAGGAACTCGGATCCGAAGTTGATCACCGGCAGCATGCCCAACTTCGAGATCAGGAACTGCAAGCTCGTCGCCGCGCAACCTCGAGCGATCTCCTCGGCCGCGATCGCCTGGTCGACCAGCGACGCGCCCGAGCCTCCGTACTCGACCGGGTAGCTGAGCGCCGTCAGTTCCATCGACTTCAGCGCTTCGAACGTGACCCACGAGTACTCGCCGTCGCGATCGATGTCGGCCGCGAGTGGCGAGATCTTGTCGGCTACGAACTGACGCAGGACGGCGCGGAACTCCCGCTGCTCGTCGGTGAGGGTGATCGACTGCACCTCGGGCATCTGGGTGCCTCCTATCGGGAAGAGTGAGAGACGATGAGAGAGACGGCGTCGTCGGCGACGACGTCAGTGGGCGACGGCGTGGTCGGCGCCGGCGAGGTCGCGCCAGCGACCTGGATACGCCGCCGAGACCTGCTGGGGCGTCATCTTCAAGGTGCTGTCGGGAACGATGTCGGCGAGTTGACGCTGATGCTCGTACCCGTGATGGCCGCCCGCCCCCTTGAACAAGAGGCGGCGCAGTTCGACCAGCTCGCTGGGCGGGTTGGCGTCGAGGAAACCCCATGCGGTGAACGCGATCGTGAAGTCGTGGATGACGGGCGCACGGCTGAACAACGACGCCCGCTTGAGACCGATGCCGAGACATCCGGCGACCGCGTCCTTGGCCGACTCGCCTGGGGACACGTGGATGCGGGAGAGGAACGTGTTGGCGATCTTGATCCCGAACCCCTGATCGGGACCCTGGTTGCCAAGGCGCGAGCCAGACGGCTGGAAACCGTCGATCTCACCCGGTCGGTCGGGTGTCCACGACCTGGGGACGTACGCCGGTGACGAATACGAGCGGGCGTCATCGATCGGTGACACGGGAGCGAACTTGGGGGCTGCCATAACGCCCCTCTTTCTACCTGACCAGACTGCCTCCGGCCGTGTCCGTCAGCAGTTCGAGCTCTCGACGTCAGGCCGGCACGTGCAGGAGCCCGAACACGAGGCTCTCCTCGAGCGCCCTCCACGACGCCTCGATGATGTTCGAGCTGACGCCGATCGTCGTCCAGCTCCGCTCCCCGTTCGTGGCGTCGAGCAACACCCGTGTGATCGCACCCGTGGCGGTGGCGCCGTCGAGGATCCGAACCTTGTAGTCGGTGAGATGGACACGGGACAATGCTGGATACGCATCCGCGAGCGCAACGCGCAGCGCCGTGTCGATCGCGTTCACCGGGCCGTTGCCTTCGGCGGTGTGCACCGTGCGCACGTCACCGACCCACACCTTCACCGTCGCCTCGGTGGTGAACTCGCCGCTGGGCGACTCGTCGGTGATCACGCGCATGCTCTCGACACGGAACCAGTTCTGCTCCCAGCCAGCGGCGCGGCGCATCAACAGTTCGAGCGATGCATCGGCCGCTTCGAAGTGGTACCCCTCGTGCTCGAGGCGCTTGAGGTCGTCGATCACCTGGTTGACAGCAGGTCCGTCCATCGCCAGGCCGAGCTCGTCTGCCTTCATCTGGATGGTGGCGCGGCCTGCCATCTCGCTCACCACGAATCGTGTGCCATTGCCCACCAGTTCGGGAGCGATGTGCTCGTACGCGTCCTTCGCGCGCACGATCGCACTCACGTGGAGACCGGCCTTGTGTGCGAACGCGGACGAACCGACGTACGGAGCCTGCGGGTTGAGCGGTCGGTTGAGCACCTCGGCCACGTGGTTGCTCACCGCGGTGAGCCGTTCGAGGCGGCCGGCGGGCAAGCAGCTCAGCCCGAGCTTCACCTGCAGGTTCGGGATCACGGTGGTGAGGTTGCAGTTGCCGGTCCGCTCGCCCAGGCCGTTGAGCGTGCCCTGCACCTGGCGCGCGCCGGCCCGGACTGCCGCCATCGAGTTGGCGACGGCGCAGCCGGTGTCGTCGTGGCAGTGGATACCGATCGTGACATCGCTGCCGACGTGCTGGTAGACCGCGGCGACGATGTCGGCCACCTCGTGGGGCAGCGAGCCGCCGTTGGTGTCGCACAACACCAGATGCGACGCCCCCTTCACGACCGCCGCCTCCAACGCTCTCAGGCTGAACTCGGGGTTGTTCTTGTAGCCGTCGAAGAAGTGCTCCATGTCGACCATCACCCGGCGACCCGCAGCGGTGAGATACGCCACGCTGTCGGCGATCATCGCCTCGCCCTCATCGAGCGTGGTCTGCAACGCCTCGAGCACGTGGTAGTCCCAGCTCTTGGCCACGATGCACACGGTTGAGGTGTTGGCATCGAGCAGGTTGCGCAAGGTGACGTCGTCGTCGACCTTGCCCTTCGGACGCCGAGTCGACCCGAACGCCACCATGGTCGACGTCGACAGCTTCAGCTCGGTGGCGGCGCGCGCGAAGAACTCGATGTCTTTCGGGTTCGCTCCGGGCCAACCGCCCTCGATGTAGTGGACGCCGAGGAAATCGAGCTGCTCGGCAATGCGCAACTTGTCGTCGACCGTCGCCGAGACGCCCTCCACCTGGAGGCCGTCGCGAAGCGTGGTGTCGAACACTTCGATCATCGGAGGTGCCGGGAGATCGCTGCTGGTCATATCGCTGTCCTGTCTGTCACGGGGTGCGGAGAGATGGCGCCGGTGAAATGAAACAGCCGCCCCGAGGGGCGGCTGGTGAGCGCACGTGGGAGATCCACGTGCGCTATCGAATGATGATGATGTCGGCGAGGAAGGCAGCAGGGTGTGACATCACGGAGACGATTGTGTCGGGGTGAGGCCAGAACGTCAACCCGGCGGGCGCTGAACCGTCCGTTTGTCAAGACGACGCGGTGCCACATCACGCTCCGCAGCCAATCCTGTGGGTGCACGTGTGCACAACCTTGTGGATGGGCGGTGGACGACGGAGAAACTTCTGGGGATGACCGGGTTTGTCAGTGGATAACCCTGTGAGTTGAAAAATACCGCTTGACCAGGAGAAACGCAGGGTGCACAGTAGGCGACGCACCGGCAAGCGCACGCCAACCGGAGCCCGAGGAACGGCCACTCACGAGTGGGGAGACCAACGAATGGGCAACCATCGGAGGGATCACCAGGAGTGAGCGGAACCAACCGGGTTCACGAGGCGGAAGCGGAGTTGGAGCAGGGCATGATCCGCCAGCCGGCGATTCGAGAACTGGGCAACCGGGGATCGATGCGACGGCAGTCGTCGAGTTCGGGAGCCGGGTGACCGGGGATCGACCGCGGCGGCGGTCGGCGAGCGAGCACCAGGCAACTGGGGCGACGACGTCGGCAGGTTGGGGAGAGATGCCGCAGGCAACTGCGGTGGATCGAGCCAGCTGTGTTGGTTCAGCTGCACCGGGCAACCGGGGTGGATGCGCCGGCAAAACGGAACCGCCCGCCAGAGCGCAAGCTCTGACGGGCGGTGAAACTGAACGAGACGAAGGCTAACGCCGGGTGATCGAGCAGTGGTGGATCATCCCACCTGAGACGCCCTGTCGGGCGCGCAGGCCTCCGGGCCCGCTGCGCTAGACAGGGCGTCTTGCCTTTTTCGCCCGTTGGCATCTCGAGCCTGCTCGTCCGTGGTCGTGCGACCCGACGTCAGACGGCGAGCTCGCACCAGTGCTCGTAGCGCGGGTCGTCGGCCCGCACCGCCCGTGCGTACACCTCGGCGATCGCCCTCGTCATCGGGCCGGGGCACGGCACCGCACGGTCGTCGACGGAGTTCACGGCGCTCACCTCGGCAGCGGTGCCACAGACGAACATCTCCTCGGCGATGTACAGGTCGCTTCGAGCGAGGTTGTCGACTCGGACGTCGAACCCGAGATCGCGGGCGATCACCATCACCGAGTTCTGCGTGATCCCTTCGAGCGCTCCGGCTGACAACGGCGGGGTGATGATGATGCCGTTGCGGGCAGCGAAGATGTTCTCGCCGGTGCACTCTGCGATCAGGCCATTGGGTGCGAGCATGATCGCCTCGTCGTAACCGGCCCTGAGCGCCTCGACCTTGGCGAGCGAGCTGTTCACGTAGTTGCCCACCGTCTTGGCCGCAGGCGGCATCGTGTTGTGGTCGTGGCGGGTCCAGCTCGAGATCTTCATTCGCACTCCCTTGTGGAGCGCGTCGTCACCGAGGTATGCGCCCCACGGCCAGCAGGCGATCGCGACATCGACGGTGCAGGGCAGGGTGTTGAGGCCCATCTCGCCGTAGCCGTAGTACGCCAATGGACGCACGTAGCAGCTGGGCAGACCGGTCGACGCGACCGTCGCCTTGCACGCGGCAACCAGCTCGGCGACCGTGTACGGGATGTCCATCCCGAGGATGTGCGCACTGCGGAACAACCGCTCGATGTGTTCGGTGAGCCGGAAGATCGCAGGACCTCGCGCCGTTTCGTACGCTCGGATGCCTTCGAACACACCGGTGCCGTAGTGCAGCGTGTGGGTGAGCACGTGCACCTGCGCCTGGTCCCAGTCGACCAGGTCGCCATTCATCCAGATCTTCGACGTCGGCGTGATCGGCATGGTGTCAGCCTGCCACGGCCGCGGCGATGCGCGAGCCGACTTCGGTGGTGGTGCCGGTACCTGCCTGGTCGCAGGCGGAGCGAATGCGATCGCCGGCATCGCTCTCGCCGAGGAAGTCGAGCATCAACGCCGCGCTCAGAATTGCTGCCGTGGGATTGGCCTTGCCCGTGCCGACGATGTCGGGGGCAGAACCATGGACGGGCTCGAACATGCTCGGCCCGGTGCGAGCCGGGTTGAGGTTCGCGCTGGAGGCGAGCCCGATGCCGCCGCTGACCGCGCCACCCAGGTCGGTGAGGATGTCGCCGAACAAGTTGTCGGTCACGACGACGTCGTAGCGGTGCGGGTCCTGCACGAAGTAGATGCACGCCGCGTCGACGTGGTTGTAGGCCGTGCCGACACCCGGATACCCGGCGGCAACGTCGTTGAACGCACGCTGCCACAGGTCGCCGGCGAAGGTGAGCACGTTCGTCTTGTGCACGAGCGTGACGTGCCGCCGGCCATCTCGTTTCACCGCCAGCTCGAACGCATAGCGGATCGCCCGTTCGGCACCCATACGGGTGTTCACGGATCCCTGTGTGGCCACCTCATGAGGCGTTCCCTTGCGCAACACTCCACCCTCACCCACGTACGGGCCCTCGGTGTTCTCGCGGATCACCACGAAGTCGTGCGGCTCGCTGTGCCCGGGCGCCGTGCCGATGAACGGTCGCTGGTTCACGTACAGGTCGAGGTCGAAGCGCATCTTCAACAGCAGGCCCCGCTCGATCACGCCGGGTGGGACGTCGGGAGTACCCACCGCACCGAGGAGGATCGCGTCGAAGCCACGAAGCTCGTCCAAGGTCGAATCACTCAGGATCTCGCCGTCGCGGAGGTAGCGCGAGCCGCCGAGATCGAAGTCGGTGGTGTCGATGTCGACGCCTGCTGCGCGGACCACCTTGAGGGCTTCGGCGGTGACTTCGGGACCGATCCCGTCACCGCCGATGACTGCGATGCGATGTGCCATAGGCCAGGCAACGTATCGCCGGAGCACGCGTCCGCGGAAACGCACGCGCTCTGCCGGGCGCCGCGGGCCGTCGAGCCGCGAGAACTCCGGCAGTATCGTCACGGCATGGCCGTTGCATACCTCATCGTCGAGTCCAAGATCTCCGACCCCGATCAGTTCCAGCACTACATCGCCGCTGCACCCGCGGCGGTGAAGGAGTTCGCCGGCGAGTATCTCGCTCGAGGCGGTCGGATCGACGTGCTCGAAGGCAATTGGACGCCCACCCGACTCACGGTGATCCGCTATCCCGACATGGAGTCGGCGAAGGCGATGTACGACAGCCCCACCTACGTCGCGGCGCGGGCGTTGCGTGCCGGCGCCACCGAGATGTTCAACATCGTGCTGGTCGAGGGCGTCGACGCTCCGGTCTGACGTACCAGCAGCCTTCGCCCACTCACGAGAGCGGACGACCGTGACGGTGTCGGGTCCAACTGATCGACTGCTCCCGCACCCAGCGGCGCAGTTCGATCTTCGGATCGGCGACCGGAGGGGTGAGGTCGACGTCGAGGCCGGCCGCACGCCATGCGCGCAGCGCGTCGTCGCTCACGACCCCGATGACGCGAATCCGCTCCACGCCCACCTCCATCGGGTCGTCGGTCAGCTCGACACCCGCAGCCGTTGCGGCGAGACGGGCCGTCTTCAACGCGACTGACGTCGCACCCCCGACCGCCACGAGCGCCACCCGACCCAACGGCCGGAACCGCGACACGTTGCGCTCGCAGATCAGACCCGACGGGTCGTGTTCGACCGCGAACTCGTCCCCCCAGACCTGGGCGAATGCCGTCGCCTCGCCGACGCCTTCACCGCTCCAGATGCCGAAGGCCTCGACGTACTGCGGGCCACCGGCCTTTGGACCGCATCCCACCGACGACCGTTTCCATCCGCCGAACGGTTGGCGCTGGACGATCGCTCCGGTGATGTGCCGGTTCACATAGGCGTTTCCCACCTCCACCCGATCGAGCCATCGGGTCACCTCTCGGCCGTCGAGCGATTGGATTCCGCCCGTGAGCCCGAAGTCGGAGCTGTTCTGGATGGCGATCGCGTGGTCGAGGTCGTCGGCGCGGATCAGGCCGAGCACGGGCCCGAAGCACTCCGTGCGCTGGAACCACGAGCCCTGCCGAACGCCCATGCGCACGCCAGGCGTCCACACGTGCGCGTCGATCTCACGCGGTTCGACCAACCACCGCTCGCCGGGGTCGAGTTTCGTCAGCGCACGCTGCAGTTGCGGGGACGGCGGTCCGATCAACGGGCCCGTCATCGTGGCCAGGTCGGTGGCTGCCCCGACGCGAACGCTGCGCACCGCGTCGGCGAGACGGCCGACGAAGCGCTCGTCGTCGTACAACGGAGCCTCCACGATCGCGAGGCTGGCTGCGGAGCACTTCTGACCGGCATGCCCGAACGCTGAACGAACGAGGTCCTTGATGGCCGCGTCCTCGTCGGCGGCGGCGGTGATCACCATCGCGTTCTTGCCACTCGTCTCGGCGAAGAGGCGCATCGACGGATGCCAGTCGAGGAACCGCGTCGCGGTCTCGAGTCCGCCGGTCAAGACGACGGCACCGACGGCGGGATGCGTGACGAGCCGTCGCCCCACCTCGTTGTCCGGGCACGCGACGTACTGCAGCGCATCGGTCGGTACTCCAGCCCGCCACAGCTGCTCGGCGAGCAGGCGCGCCGTCTGGCGCGCTTCCGGCGCCGGCTTGAGCACCACCGCGTTGCCTGCAGCGAGCGCCGCCAGAACGCCCCCGGCAGGGATGGCGTAGGGGAAGTTCCAGGGGCACGCCACCACCACCACACCGAGGGGATCGAAACGCAACCCGCGCGCTGCCCCATCGTTCAGTCCATCGATGCAGTGCGCGTAGTACCGGGCGAAGTCGATCGCCTCCGACACCTCGGCGTCACCCTCACCGACGGTCTTGGCTGCCTCGTGGGCCATCAGCGACAGCGTCGCCCCACGGTCGTTCTCCATCACATCGGCCGCCTGCCGCAAGATCCGCTGTCGCTCGGCAGGCGGGGTCGACGGCCAGCGCGATGCGACTGCGGTCGCCACCACTCGGTCGATCGCTTCGACCGTGTCGAGCATGTCCACGCTCACCTGCGGCGGCGAAGCCAGGGCGGCGCACATCCACTCCCGGTTGGCGGCGCTCGTCCAATCGGTGTCGGCCACGTTCGCGAACGCCGCCGCTGCGGGCGCATCGACCGACGCTTCGACCGAGTTCGATCGTGTTCCGCGTTGGTCGGTTGCCGGATCGGACAGCCCTTGCTCGTGTTCTGCCTGCCGATCCTGACCGCGTCGCGAGGTGGTCGACACCGTGTCGCGGGCTGCCATCGCCCGTGTGAATCGAGTTCGCTGTTCGTGCCACTCGTCGCTTCCGGGCACGAGGGTGAACAGCGACCGCAGGAAGTTCTCGGGCGACGTGTTCTCGTCGAGTCGCCGGGTGAGATAGGCGATGCTCGCCGGCAGATCGTCGTGGCGCACCACCGGCGCGTACAACAGCACGTCCTGCGCCTCGGCCAGCACCGCTCGCGCCTGCGCCGGCGCCATGCCCTCGAGCATCTCGAGGTCGAGGCGATCCCCTGCACCGAGACCCATCGCCCACGCGACATCGAACAGGTTGTGACTCGCCACGCCCACTCGCACCGCGGCCGCCCATCGTTCGTCGAGGGCGGACTCGATCAGCCGCTTGAAGCTTGCGTCGACCTCGTGCTTCGTGGCGTAAGGCGCCTGCTCCCACCCGTGCAGTTCGCTCTCCACTCGCTCCATCGCCAGGTTGGCGCCCTTCACCACGCGGATCTTGACTGTGCCGCCGGCTCGTTCGTGGCGAGCCACCGCCCACTCGCACAGTTGCCGGCACGCATCGTGGGAGTCGGGGAGGTACGCCTGCAACACGATCCCCGCGTGCACGCCCTCGAACTCGTCCTCGTCGAGCACGCGCTGCATCGCGGCGATCGTCAACGGCAGGTCGCGGAACTCCTCCATGTCGAGGTTCACGAACGTGTGCGGCGTCACCGACTCGGCGAGGCGATACAACTCGCGAAGGCGCGCGGCCACGCGCTCCACCGAGTGTTCGAACGCGAGCACATCGAGGTTGGCGCAGATGGCCGAGATCTTGAGCGACACGTACGTCACGTCCGGCCGGGCGATCCGCTCACGCAGCAACATCATCCGCGCGTCGGCCTCGGCGTCGCTCAGGATCGCCTCGCCGAGAACGTTCACGTTCACGCGAAAGCCCTCCGACGCACGATGCGCCAGGTGACGAGCGAAGGCCGGGTCGCTCGCCGACAGCACCACGCCTCGCGCCTCCGACAGGATGCGGCGCCGCACCAGCGGCATCACCAGCCGCGGCAACCGCGGGGCGACCAGCGCACCGATACGCAGAGAGACGCGGTCGACCAGACCGACCCCGGACGCGTCACCCAGGTCGCGCACGACAGCAGCGAAACGAACGGCGGCGCGCCGATCGTCGTCGAGCCGCAACACCTCATCGGTGAGCGCAAACGTCAGCTCGCGCAGACCTGGGTCATCGACGATCCGGGCGAGGCGCGCCTGGCGCCTCCGCTCGTCAGGACGAGTCTGGCGCCGCGACGCCGTCAGGAGCGCCGCGGCGCGTTCGACGGCGCTGTCGATGGCGACGTCGATCGTCGACTCGTCTCCCCGTTCCGTCGTCGCGTCATGACGACGGCCATTCGGTCGGTCGGAGGTGTGGGTACGCACGCCTCCACTGAACCCGAGGCGAGCTAGGACCAAGCGTGCAGCGTCCCTGCTGAATTCGTACCAACGACAGCCTCGCCGCGAGAGCGCGGCCGCGCCAGACCCAGCCGGCCATGCGCGCCGGTCGTACGATGGGGCAGTGCATCCCGTGGTCGCAGCGCTCCATGACGTGTTCGCCGGCGTGCCGCACACGATGTTCTGCGTGAAGGACGTGGACGGCCGGTACATCGCGGTGAACCAAGCGTTCGCCGAGCGAGCGGGCCGCACGGTGCAGGGCGTGCTCGGTCGCACGGCGGCCGAGCTGTTCCCCGACGACCTGGCTGTGTCCTACGAGGCGCAGGACCGACGCGTGCTCGACACAGGCGAAGCGATCCGCAACGAGCTCGAGTTGATCCTTCGACCCGACGGCAGCCGAGGCTGGTACGTGAGCACCAAGACCCGGCTGACCGACGAACACGGCGACCTGATCGGGCTCGCATCCGTCTCGTACGACCTGCGCTCGTCGACGGCACCCGACGACCGGCATCAGCGCCTCCAAGCGGCGATCGATCTTGCCCGGCGGCGCTTCGCCGACCCGGTGAAGGTCAGCGAACTGGCCGACGCGGCCGGGATGTCGACGGCACAGCTCGATCGCTCACTTCGCCGCGCGATCGGCGTCTCTCCCAAACAGCTGCTTCTCGGCGCGCGGCTGGACGAGGCCATGCGCCGGCTGGACGACACCGACCTCCCGATCGCGACGATCGCCACCGAGTGCGGCTACTACGACCAGAGCTCGTTCACCCGACAGTTCCGTCGCGCCACCGGCCTCACCCCTCGCGCCTATCGCACCGAAGTCCACCGGAGGCGCTGATCCCGGCGGTCAACTCCACTGACGGGCCGATCAAGCGGTCAGTACACTGGTGTGCCTATGGCGAAGCATCACCTCTCACGCTCGGGCTACGACCGGCTGAAGGCCGAGTTCGACGACCTCACCACCCGCGGTCGCATCGAGGTAGCCAACAAGATCGAAACCGCTCGCCTCATGGGCGATCTCAGCGAGAACGGCGACTACCACGCCGCCAAGGACGAGCAGGGCCACATGGAGG
>JAYUSX010000123.1:0-5229 GCA_043755475.1 Actinomycetota bacterium | reverse complement strand
TTTGACGCTGGCGCGACTGCTCAGCGCAGCCCACCCTGGCCCGCCGTGCTGGCCTTGCCTGGCACACGGCTGCATCTGTACGGCAAGGTGCAGGCGCGTCGTCGATCACCTCGAGCTCGACAGGCGCATTGCCCACGTCAGCCGCCCGCACCGCGTAGCCGTCGACCGCTGAGTTCTCGAACGGCGGGACGTCCTCGCCGGCGACGATCGGCTGGGCGAGCACCAACCAGGTGGCGGCTCCGAGCGCCACGGTGTGCGGCGGCAGCGACGCGCACCGATCGAGTACGTACTGGCGGGCCTCGCTCTCGTGGATCACTCCGAGCACGGTAGCGAACATCCCGGCAGACTGTCCCGGTGAGCACCTACACGTCGTTCTCGTCCGACGGTCACAGCGCCCGTTGGAGCACGTGGGACGGCGACAGCGAGGAGAACCTGAGCCTCGTGTGGGAGAACGAGGGCTGGACCGCGTCGGGCATCACCACCCGAGAGAACGTGCAGTACGTCGTGCGGCTGTCGCCCACCTGGCACGTGCGCCAGTTCATCTTGTTCCGCGATCTGGACGAACCAGACCTCTGGCTTGCCACCGACGGCGCCGGCCGGTGGGGCGAGATGAACGGTGCTCATCGCGTCGAGCTCGACGGCTGCCTCGATGTGACGCTCGACATCACGCCATTCACCGCGACGATCCCGATCAGGAGGCTGCCGTTGCACGTGGGCCACACCGCCGACATCACCACCCTGCGGATCGACGTCGAGACCCTCGACGTGCAGCCGGACCACCAACGCTGCACCCGGCTCGACTCGCACCGATGGGCGTTCACGCGCCTCGAGTCGGGTGACGTGGTGGAGTTCGATGTCGACGAACACGGCCTTGCGCTCGATCAACCCGGGCGCTTCCGCCGCACGCGGTGAGCCGGACCCGCGCCGAGCGCGCGCAGCTCGTCGGTGAGCTGCGCCGCCAGCAAGGTCAGAGCTGGGTCGGAAGCCATTCGCGGAGCTGCGGGCCGATCGTTGGGTCCTTCAAGCCGATCTCGATCACCGCCGACAACCAGCCGAACGGGTTCCCGGTGTCGTAGCGAAGCACGTCGCGCACCACACCGTGGAACGGGCTGCGAGCAGCCTGTGCCTTGAGCGCATCGGTGAGCTGGATCTCGCCCCCGGAGCCAGGTTGCACCAGTGCGATCTCGTCGAACACATCGGGCGTGAGCACGTAACGGCCGATGATGATCAAGTTGCTCGGAGCGTCGGCGGGTTTGGGCTTTTCCACCATCGACCGGATCGCGATGACGCCGGCGGCATCGAGCTCGCCCGCCGGGTGGATCACACCGTACGACCCGACCTGCTCGTGCGGCACCTCCTTCAGCCCGACGACGCTGCCACCGGTCGACTCGCACAGGCGGGCCATCTGGTCGAGCAGCGACGAGTCGCCCATCAGTTCGTCGGGGAGCAACACGGCGAACGGCTCGTCGCCGACCGCTTCACGTGCACACCCGACCGCGTGACCCAGTCCGAGCGCCTGGTCCTGGTAGGCGAAGCTCACCTTGACGTCGCGACCGATCGACTCGAGCCGGTCGGCCATCTGGTCTCGACCCGACGACCGCAGTTTGGCGATCACCTCGGGTTGGGGTTGGAAGTAGGCCTCGATCGCAGGCTTCGCGTGGCTGGTGACGATCACCATGTGGTCGACACCGGCGCCCACCGCCTCGTCGATGATGAGCTGCAAGGCGGGGGTGTCGATGATCGGAAGGAGTTCCTTCGGCACCGCCTTGGTGGCCGGGAGGAAGCGGGTGCCCATCCCCGCGGCAGGGACGACAGCTGTGTGGACGCGCATGGGGACGATCCTAGGAAGTGCTCGCCGCAATCGAGGGCGATACCATTAGCACTCGCGCAGCTCGACTGCCAACCACCTGCTCATCTGTCATTGTTCGGAGCAACGATGCCCACCTACGTCTACAAGTTCATCGAGACCGGCGAGACGATCGAGGTCCAGCAGGCCTTCACCGATGCCTCCCTCACCGAGGCTGCTCACCCGGCGACGGGTGCGGTCATGGCGGTGCGAAAGGTGTTCACGCCGGTGGGCGTCACCTTCAAAGGTGGTGGGTTCTACAAGACCGACAGCCGCGGCGGATCGTCGAAGTCGTCCGGCAGCTCTGCGACGTCGACGAACGGTGCTGACACCTCGACCGGGTCGTCGAGCACCCCGAGCACGACGCCCAGCTCCGACTCGTCCTCGTCTTCAGGGCCATCGTCTTCAGGGCCATCGTCTTCCGGGTCGGGGTCGTCTTCGTCCGGGTCGTCTTCGTCGACTTCGGGGTCGAGTTCTTCGGGGTCGTCGACACCCTCGTCACCAGCACCGGCCTCACCTGCTTCCTGACGGCCGCATCCGTGGCTCATCTGGTGCCGCCCGACCCGACGGACCCGCCTGACCCGCGGACCCGACGGACGCGGTCGCCTCGACCGATAGCGTCCCGCACACCCGAACGCGTCCCCGCGAGGAACCGTGCCAGACCTCGGTACGGCCGTGAAGGGGGTTGCCGTGTTGGGTGCTCATGTTCGTTCGTTCTTGGCTCGTCACCGTTGGGTGCACGGCATGCTCGTCGGCTCGATCGCGCTCGCGACGGCCGCGATCCTGGCGACGCAGTCTGCAGCCCTCGAGCGACAACGTCGGTCCTGGGGCGACAGCCGCACGGTCTGGGTGGCCGCCGATGATCTCGCTCCCGGCGACCCGATCGTCGCCCGCGCCGTCACGGCACCGCTGGCGCTCGTGGCGCCGACCGCGATCGTCGACGACCCGGTCGGCTCGATCGCCCGCCGAAGTCGAGGGGTCGGCGAGATGCTCGTCGGCGCCGACGTCGTCGGGACCGACGACATCGCTCCGCCGGGTTGGCGACGGGTCGCAGTTGCGGCCGACGACACGACGCTGGCGGTGGTCCCGGGCGAGCACGTCGACGTCACCGCGTCCGGGACGGTGTTGACGCGCGATGGTGTGGTGGTCGCCGTCGGTGCCGCGTCCGTGACGGTCGCCGTGCCGGCGGCCGCAGCTCCGGCGGTGGCTGCAGCAGCGCTCGAGGGCGTGGCGGTTCTCGCTGCCCACACCTGAGCGGGGCCCACGTCGACCATGTCCTCCGCCGACGCTCAGGTCAGCGGGCCGAGCCCGACGGTCGCGTTCAATGGATCGAGGTACCGGGCAGCACCCGCGGGCTCCATGGGCGTGGCTCGTCCCAGTGATGGCCCACGCACACGGCGGACGCGAGCCCTGCCAAGAACGCTTGCGGCCCGTCGAAGTCGGGCATCTCCACATACGCCGCCCCGAGTGCCAACGGCACATGGGCGTCGCTGCCGGCGCCGGCCAGCAGACCGTGCATGGTCGCGTACTCGCTCGCCCGTCGGTTCAGGCTCGCCAGCGAGGTCTTCGCGTTCACCACCTCGATCGCGTCGACGAGCCCCTCGGCCACCAGGGCATCGAGCGACCCCTGAGCCAGGTTCCGACGCATCGGGTCGAACGGATGTGGGATGTACACCACGCCACCTTGGTCGCGGATCAAGCGCGCCGCCTCGGCAGGCGGCACCCCGACCGGCACCCGCTCCACGAGGAACAGCCCGATGATCTCGCCTGCGTGGGTGCGCAGTTCCTCGCCGACGATCACTCGGCACGGCAGACGATCGGCCAACTGCTGGGCACCTTTGATCGCATTGTGATCGGTGATGCACAAGACGTCGATGCCGCTTTCGATCACCGCCCGTTCGAGCTCGTCGGGCGTGGTCGTGCTGTCACCGCTCCACATGGTGTGGGAGTGCAGATCGACCCGCACCCAGCCCGGCGCCACATCGGTGGCGAGATGGGGATGGCGGGCGATCGCGGCCGGATGTGGTCGTGGCACGCCGTGAGGGTACACACCACCACGTGGACGCTGCGGACGGACCGTGCGACCTCAGGACCGTGCGAGGAAGACGGCATGATGAGGAGATGAGATGGAGCCGGCGAACGCATCTGATGTTGGTCACCGGCGGGTCCGGATTCCTCGGCCGCCACCTGCTGGGCAGTGACGCCACACGGGACTGGGAGGTGGTGGCGCCACCGTCGCGCACGCTCGATGTGACGAAGGCCGAACTGGTGGCCGACACGATCCGCGACTGGAAGCCCACCGTCGTCGTGCACCTCGCCTACCGTCGCGACGACGCTCGAGTCATCGTCCAGGGCAGCGCCAACGTCGCCCGAGCTGCGGCAGCGATCGGAGCGCATCTCGTCCATCTCTCGACCGACGTGGTGTTCGGGGGTCGACCGCAGCCCTACCTCGAACCCGACGCCGTGTCGCCGATCACCGACTACGGCACGTGGAAGGCCGACGCCGAACAACGCGTGATCGCCGCGCATCCGGGTGGAGCGCTCGTGCGAACCTCGTTGATCTACGGAACCGATGTGATGTCGCCCGTCCAGCGCGACGTGGAGCTCGCTCTCGATGGACGATCCTCCATGAACTTCTTCACCGACGAGTTCCGCTGTCCGGTGCATGCGACCGATCTCGCCCGCGCCGTGGCGGCGCTCGCCGATCGGCCCGACATCAACGGACCGATCCACGTCGCCGGCGCAGAGGCGATCGACCGGGCATCCTTGGCACGGCTCGTGGCGCGCTGGCTGGGCGCGAGCGCCGAGCAGATCGCGGGCCTGCGCACCTCGACGATCGCCGGATCAGGGCTCGTCCGCCCCGCGTGTGTGGTGCTCGACACCTCGCTGGCGACCTCGCTCGGGCTGGCGTGTCGGCCCGTCAGTGAGGTCCTGCGGACGTGAGCGCGCTCTGACTGCGCTCTCTCACCTGACTCTCACCTGGATCAGATTCGGCGCACACCGTGCACGTGCACGATGTGTCTCGTGAGTAGCCGCCTCGACGCATCGATCGCCTCCCCGTCCGATGCCTCCTCCCCCACCGGGTCGGCTCCTCAGAGCACCGCGACCGGGCGTCACCTCCTCCCGCCGGCGCGCCGGTCGCGTGTGCTCGATTCGGACATCGCATGGGGCGTCGGCGCCTACGTCGCCCTCGTGGTCGGCATCTGGTCGATGCATGGAGGTCTCACCCAATTCACCGAAGGCGCGACGGGAATCGCCACGGCGATCACCCAGCTGACCGGTCTCGGCGCCTCGGCCGTCGGTCTGGTCGGCTTGCTGTTCACCGCCCGCCCGGCGATCCTCGAGCGCCGTTACGGCCTCGATCGGCTGTTCAACTGGCACCG
>JAYUSX010000122.1:0-5238 GCA_043755475.1 Actinomycetota bacterium | reverse complement strand
CGCGGTCCGTCGATCAGCACGTCGGTCGTCGTCGAGGCGCTGAAGCCGTCGGGTCCGATCTCGACGGAGGCGTCGTTGTGGAAGCTTGCGCCGGTGTCGAGCGGCCCGTCGACGAAGACGTCGACCACCGAGGTTGCTCCCCATGTGCCGTCGGCGCCGCGATACAGCTCGCCGGAGGCCTCACCGCCGATCGAGCCGAACGGCAGCGGCAACGTTGCCTGGATCTCGCCCCCGATCGAAATGGTGCCGTCGGTGCCGATGTCGAGATGACCTTCTGCGTACGGCAGCGGCCCCCAATCGACGCCGAGCGACCCGCTCATCGCGAACCCGTCGTCGGTGTCGTACGAGACCTCTCCGCTGGCGATTCCGATGTCGAACCCGGCATGGGCGTCAAATCCCTGCTCGCCGACGCTGATGCCGACCGACGCGATGCCGAGGTTGAGCTCGCCGGTCAGTTGACCATCTTCGTAGTCGATATCGATGACACCACCTGTGATGAAGTCGACAGGGTCGAAGATCACGGTGTCAGCGACGGTCAACGTCCAGTCGACGACGTCTTCGACCACATCCGCGACGTCTTCGACCACCTCCACGACGCCTGCGGCGACGTCTTCGACGACGTCGACCACGGCTGCGGCGACGTCTTCGACGACATCGCCCACGGCTGCGGCGACGTCCTCGGCTGCCTGACCGACCCAATCGACTGCGTCCTCGACGGCGTTGCCGACGCCGTTCCAGAAGTTGTCCCAATCGCTCATGCCGTGCCTACCTCTCGTTGTCTCGTTGGCCGATCTCGGCAGGTATCAGTGATGGTAGGGAACTGGGAGACGACCGTCACCGGGAGCCTTCCCGGTTCGACCTGGCTCACGCGACGTGTCCGACCGAACCAGTCATTGGGTCGGTCGCGGCGCGATACAGTCAGCGCATGGCGGACGAACAACCCACTCACGCATCCACGACGCGGATCGCGGTGCATCCCAGTGCCATGATCCCTGGCATCCCCCGATTCATCCTCGCGGTACCCGACGGTTGGGTGCTCGACGAGGCACCGGGAGCGCTGTGCGTCGTCCGGCAGCCCATCGCCGACGACGATGGGTTTTGGGTGAACGCGATCGTTCGTCACGATACGGTCGCCCGCTCGGTCGATTTCGAGCGCGCCGCTAAGGCCACGTGGGTGAAGTTGAAGAAGACCACACCGAGCGCTGTCGATCACGGTGAACGGATCGCTCGCTTCGGGGACAACGTCGTCTACCTGCGCGGGGTCAATCTCGACGGTCCGACGGGTCGGCCGCTGGCGCAGGTGCAGGCGATGTTCTTCGCCCCGGTCACCGAGGGCGGCAAGGTCGTCGACTTCTTCCAGATCATCGGGACGAGCCAGCGAGACGAGTCGGTGCAAGCCAACATGAACGCCTTCGTCGACTTGATCTCGAGCTTCCGCTTCGTCTGAACCGGCTGCTCGTCGTTCGCTGCTCACGGCTCGAACGACAGCGTGTCGGGTGCAGCGGGTGTGATGTCGCTGGCGAGGTCGGCGGCAAAGTCGACGTCTTCCGGCTCGAGATCGTCGACTGGAGCGTGGATCGGCTCGATCTCCGCCATCGGCTCGACGACGATCTCGACGATCTCGACGACCTGGTTGGTCTCGATCAGCTGTGCGACGAGTTCGGGGGCGTCGACCACGATCGGTTCGCCCAGGTCGACGGCTGCTGGCTCTGCCTGCGCGACCAGTGACGCGACCGACACATCACCGAGCACGTCGTCATGCAGGTGGATCGGCGAGTCGATCTCGGCTTCGATTGGCGTGGAGGGCGAGACGTCGGCGGGCGTGTCGCTGATCAGCACTGGCTGTTCTGCTGGGGGGATGTATGTCGCTCTCACGTCCGTGATCTCCAGCGGCGTGGCCGGACCATCGTCGTCGACGTTCACGTCGAGTGACCGTCCCGCCGGCACGTCGATGTCGGACACATCCAACTCCGACTTCGATCCCGCTTCGCCGATCATCGTGTCGAAGTCGTCCTGGAGGCCACCTTCGGCTGGCTGGTCGAGGCCGATCAAGACTTCGGTTGGTTCGATCGGTTGGTCGAGGCCGATCAGGATCTCGGCTGGTTCGACTTCGATGCCTCGGTCCTCCGTCGGCTCGTCCTCCGTCGGCTCGGCCTCGATGTCTCGGTCGTCCGTCGGCTCGTCCTCCGTCGGCTCGTCCGAGGTGGGATCGGCTGAGGTGGGATCGACTGGGGTGGGATCGATCGACGAATCGTCGTCACTCGAGGCCTCGGTGTTGTCGTCGACCGCAGCGTCGACGGGAACAGCGAGCGGCGTGTCACCATCGGTCTCGGCAGCAGCTTCTGCTTCGTTGTCACGCTGCGCCTCTTGGATCAGGGCATCGATCTTCTGATCTTGCGTGAAGTCCTCCACGCGCCGGTCGTAATCGTCATGCAGCTCGGCCAACGCTTCCTGCGTCGTCTGACCAGGGGCCGGGTCGAATCGCTCGACTGCATCGATCAGTTCCTGGCGCAGTTGTTGGGCATCCTCGGGGGTCGTACCAGGTGGGGCCTCGAAGTGATCGAGCCGTTCGAGCAGCGTTGAACGCGCTGCCTCGAACTCGGCATCGACTGCGGGCGCCGGTGCGGGAGCGACGGTTTGCGATGAGGCCGAGGCAGGCGTTGATGACGGTGCGTTGGCCGACGCACCGTCGTCGCCAGCGATCTGAGTGGGAGCCGGACGGTGCACTCCCGGAGCAGCCGTGCCCTGCGACGCCTGTGAACGAGCAGCATCGCCGCCGTCTTGGGCCGACTCGGCCTCGGCTCGATGCGCCGGCCGCGACGCCGCCTCGCGGGGTGCGAACCCAGTCGCGGTGGCCTCGACGAGCGGGGTGCCGAGCGGCCCGGCGACCGGCTCAGCAACGACCGCGGCATCGCTCGGCGCGGCGGCGTCGAACGCATCCATGGTGTCGTAGTCGGTGGTCTCTCGCCCACGTCGGTCGGCGGTCTCGACTGGTCCGTCGCCCGCTCCGTCATCGGCCGACCCCGGCTGCCCGGGTTGACCGGCTGCGGCCGGGCCAGCGTCATCGTTGCCGCTGGCAGCGTCGACGATGTCGTCGCCGTACATCACGCCAGCGGCGACTGCGGCGGCCGCCGCGGCGGCACCTCCGACGATCTTGGCGGCTTTCGACGGGCCCCGCTTCTTGGCCGCGGGTGGTGGCGGCGGCGGGGTCGACCGGCCGGCCGCAGCGGCAGCTGGAGCAGGATCGGCCGGAGGGGTCGTTTGGTCACTCATGATGGTCTCCCTGGGCGAAGCCGAGGCTGTGTCGGCGATGGATGTGAAAGGTTGGGACGATGAGGCAGCGATCGTTTCGGCGGCGCCGGACGCGACGACCAATTTCGGGTCGAAGTCGTTGAGCACTGGTCGTCCGAGGTGCCCGGCGACCAATTCGGCGACCAGTGGAATGCGCGACCCGCCACCCGACAGGATGACTCCGGCGAGATCGCCCGGGGTCATGCCGGCGGCCGCAATCGCCCGATCAAGGGTCTGCAGCGTCTCGGTGATGTAGGGGCGCAACGCCGTCTCGAACTCGTCGCGCGTCATGCGCACCGCGGTGTCGAGTCCTGGCACGACCACGCTGACCGAAGCCTCACTCTTCGTCGACAACTCGTGCTTGGCCTGCGTGCAGGCCGACCGGAGCAGGGTGACGGCCCGGCGCACGTCGTCGTCATTGCGATCGAGCTGCTCCAACGCGCCTCCGAGCGCGGTCGCCACATGGTTGAACACCAGTTGGTCGATCTCTGCGCCGCCGAAGCGCTCGAGCGTTTGGGGCGTACCGACCAGCGCGGGTCCGGACTCCGAGAGCGACACAATGCCGGCGTCGAACGTGCCGCCGAGGTCGTAGACCGCAACGGTGTCACCCGACGAGATCCGCTCGGACGACGCGTAGCGGCGCGCGGCGGCGACCGGCTCGCTGATCAGCTCGACGTCGGCGAAGCCGAGCGACGTGCCGATCGTTCGCAGCAACTCGAGCTTGTATCCGCGCCACGAAGCCGGATGTGTGAGCGCCAGTGTTGCAGTCGACGTGTCGATGCCCGAGGTGGCGACGACTGCCTTCAGCAGCTCGCCGAGCAGGGCGTCGGATTGGATTGCATCGCCATCGAGCACAACGGGGGTGGTGTCACCGAATCGCCGCTTGACTTGGCGCGCTCCGAGGGCCGGCTGGGCGGCAAGCACCTGTTCGGCGTCCGCTCCAACGACGAAGCCGTCGTTTCCGAGCGCGACGGCCGAGGAGATCTCTCCGGTCGGGCCAGACGGGGGGGTCTGGACGGCGAGGGTCACCAACGTGCCGAGGTCGACACCGAGTCGGTTGCGAACGCCGTCATTGCTCACTCCCTGCACGGTACGTCATCGACCTGGGTCTGTGAACCGGGTGGATTCCCTGATTTAGGTTGCGTGGTCGTCGGTCTCGTTGTCGTCGGTCTCGTTGTCGGGCTCGTCGTCGAGCCCGTGTACCGGCGTACTCGTGACTTGTTCGAGAAAGGCGCGCTGAGCCGGCGTGAGCACTGATTGCTCCGGCGACACACCCACGGCCGCCCACGGGTCGGGGGCGTCGATGCCGCGGCGCTCGAGTTCTTCCTCGAGGGCTCGCCACCAGTCAGTCATCGCGGAGCTCCTCCTGCTGCCGGCTCGAAGTTGGTCATTCGCACGGCGAGTTCGGTTCGCGACCGTATCCCCAGTTTGCGATACATCTGCTGCAGGTGAAAGTCGACCGTCTTCACCGAGATGATCAAGGCGGCCGCGGCCTGACGATTGGTGAGTCCGCTTGCCACCGCCTCGGCGACTCTGAACTCGGCGTGACTCAGGGCGTCCAGACCGGCGTCGGCTTGCCGGCGTGGTCGAGCCGGCTCGGCGGCGGCGGCCACCGTCAGGCGCTGGTCCCACGCTCGAACGCCGCATCGCTGCAGCCCCGCCCGACAGAGCGTGATCGTCTTCGATCGCTCGGCCGCTGGTTGCAACTCGCTGAGCCACAGGCGAGCCTCGCCCGCCTCGATCGGAAGCGTGTGTCGCTCGGCCACATCCACCGCCATCACGAGTGACGACAGGTCGCTGTTGAATACCCCGGCTTGGACCGCGGCGCGCACATCGAACAGCGGACCTTCGCCGTGTGGCGTGAACGCAAGCGGTTCGGACGTCGGCGGCAACGCTGGATCACGCTGAAGGCGCGCCCGTGCAATGAGCGCTGCGGCCTGGTCGTGC
>JAYUSX010000121.1:0-13495 GCA_043755475.1 Actinomycetota bacterium | reverse complement strand
CACGCGTTTCGTGCCGAACCGGTCGCCGAGCCACCCCGACACCGGGATCCAGACCGCAAGGCTGAGGGTGTAGCCGAGCACGATCCACTCGGCGTTCTCGGTCGCGAACTCGCGGCCGAGGGCAGGGATCGCAACGTTGACGATCGTGATGTCGAGGATGTCGAGGAACATCGCCGTGACATAGACGATCGCCACGTGGTACTTGTAGGGCAGTCGCTTGCCGAACACGTCGACCAGTTCGTTGCCCTGCGCATGCAAGTCGACAGCAGCCGAGGGCGGAGCAGGGGTCACAACATCGTGACCGTACCAGCGGCCCCATCCAGCTCTACGAGCGCACCGTTGGGGATGCGCTTGGTGGCATCGACCACGCTGACCGCACACGGGATGCCCAGCTCGCGGCTGACGATCACGGCATGGCTGTTCAGCGCGCCGACGTCGACGATCACCCCACCGGCGGCGACGAACAGCGGCGTCCAAGCCGGATCGGTGTTCGGCGCCACCAGGATGTCCCCCGGTTCGAGCGCCGTCGGGTCGGACGCGTCGAGGATCACACAGGCTCGACCGCGCACCACACCAGCGCAGCCGGGTGCGCCGGTGAGCACCTCGCCGGCGACAGCCGTGACCGAACGAGAGTCGGCCTTCGACTGCAGATCCTCGATCTCGGGGATGCCCTTGTCCGACTCGATGAAGTAGGGCGGCTCGAGCTCCCACAGCTGGCGCCATGCGGCCTTGCGGTCGGCGACGGTCTGGGCGAGCGCCGACGGATCGGCGACGAACTGATCGAGCTCGGTCTCGAGCAGCATGAACACGTCGCGACGGTCGCCGAGCACGTCGAGGTGACGACCGGCGAGCTCGAGCATCGCCACACGCTGTTCGTTGATCGCCTTGATGCAGTTGGCCTTGGTGCGCTCGCGCCAGGCGTTGAACCGCATCGCCGAGGCCTGCGCGGCCAGCAGCATGCCGGTGGCCTCCTCGTTGCCGGCCACGAGCGCCAACGCCTCGGCCGTGGCAGCCTCGCGGTCGGCGACGACGGCGAGGTGGCGGGTGGCCGGGTCGCTGCTCTCGGGAGCCGCACGCATCGAGTCGATCAACGACAACGCGAGTTGCGGCTTCGTCTCCCACACGTCGCTGTAGATGTCCCACTCATTCGGACCGCGGCTGCCGTACGCGCGGAGGAAGCCGGCGAAGCCCTCCTGGAACTCCGGCGACGACTGGGCGAGACGCGACAGCTTCCACATCGCACCCGACGGCGCAGCCGAGTCGACATCGCCGGCACCGGCGATGAGGCGCACCATCAGTTGCGGCACGATGCCACCGAGGATGGCGGGCCCGATCGCGGTGTTCGACGACGAGATCACGTGGTCGTCGAAGAACCGCCGGTTGAGGGCGATGAACGAGCGGGCGTAGGCGACGAGCTCGGCGTCGGACATCACCGTGAGATCGGGCCGATTCACTCGGGCAGCATCGGCCAAGCGCTTGCTCTCGTCCATGTCGGGCCACTCGGTGGTGCTGAGCACCCATCCGACCCGCTCGCCGATGCGTGCGCCGGCCGCGTCGCTCAGATCGTCGGGGTGCGCCACGTAGGGCGGGGTGTCAGGACGGTTGCCGAAGAACGCGGCGTCGATGCCCGCAGCTCCTGCGCCACTTCGCTCGCCGAACACACGCACCACCGATGCGTTCACGTAGAAGTACCCGTTGAACAGGCCACAGGTGGGGATGATCCCTTCCCCGGTGAGCTCCTCCATTGCAAATGCGCCGTTGCTCACGTTGCCGTCGCGCCAGCCCTCCATGATCCCCGGTACCCACGACAACGTGGCTGCGAGCGGGCTCACCGGATCGGGCAACACATCGCTGGCATTCGAACGGGTGTACACCGGAAAGCGCGTGCTCGCGGCGGTGTCGGTGAGCCACTTCGTCATGTCGTCCCCCAGGAACGTCGGCGCGGCCGACCCCGTGATCAGCCGTCGAGGATCGTGACGGTACCAGTCGACCCGTCGACGGTGACGAGCGCACCATCGGGGATTCGGGCGGTCGCGTCGAGCACGCTGACGACGCAGGGGATGCCCAGCTCGCGGCTCACGATGATGGCGTGGCTGAGCGCTGCGCCCACGTTCACGACGACCGCAGCGGCGGGGACGAACAGAGGTGTCCACGCCGGGTCGGTCATCGGGGCGATCAGTACATCGCCCGGCTCGAGTGCGAACGGGTCGCTGGGATGCAACACCACCCGCGCTCGGCCCGTCGCGGTGCCCGGGCTGCCAGGAACGCCGACGAGCACATCACCCGGTCGCGCGATCGGGGCGGTGGAGGCACCTTTGCGCTCCCATGCCGAGAGCGGGGGTGCAGCGCCGTTGACGATGAACGGCGGTTCCAGCGTCCAGAGCTCGAGGTACTGCTCCTCGCGGGCCACCAGCCGTGGCCGGTACTCGCCCGGGCCCGCGACGAAGGCGTCGAGCTCGTCGGCGACCAGCATGCACAGCTCGCTCATGGTGTACTCGTGCCGTGCGGCCAGCTCACGCATCGCCATCCGCACCTCGTGCAGCACCCTGATCACGTTGGTCTTGGTGCGCTCGCGGCCCGCGAGATAGGTGTGCGCCGAGGCGAGACCCATCTCGAACTGCGCGAGCGCGTCGGGCTGGTCGGCCAGCGCCGCACGCACCTTCGCCTCGGCCGCCTCACGCAACGAGATGTTGCGATCGTTGCGCGTGTGGGGCGCCTCGGACTCGGCAGCGCCGCGCATCCGGTCGATCAACATGGTGACGAGCTCGGGTCGGGTCTCCCACACCTCACTGCGGATGTCCCACTCGTTCGGACCTCGACTGCCGAACAAGCGCAGGAACTCCTCGAAACCGGCTCGGTACTCGTCCGACGCCGGGTCGAGGCGCGAGAGCTTCCACATCGCTGCGCTCGGAGCGGCCGAATCGACGTCGCCGACGCTCGTGATGAGTGTGAGCGTGAGTAACGGCTCACCCAGTGCCTCAGCGATGCCACCGAGGACCCCGGGCCCGATCGACGAACCGGTCGTCACCGTCAGATGACGGCGGAACAGATGTCGGAGCGTCGGCACGTAGCCCTGAGCGCGTTCGAGGAGTTGATCGTCGGTGATCGCCTCGAGGTCGGGGCGCGAGGCGCGGGCGGCGCGGCTGATGTCACGGTCGTCGCGCAACTCGGGCAGGTCGGTGGCAGCCATCACGGCGCCCATCCACGCGCCGATTCGCTCGGTGGCGGCGGCATTGTCGTGCCATGGCTCGGCCGCGTACGGCGGCTTGTCGGGATGGTCCCCGAAGTAGGCAGTGTCGATTGCCTCGGCGGTCAGGCCCGGGCCGCGCGCCCCGAACACGCGCGCCATCGTGCCGTTGATGTACAGGTACCCACCCAACATCCCCACCACTTCTGGGGTCGCCTCTGACATCTCGTCGTTGTCGAACGCACCCACATCCAGCATGACCGAGTCGCGCCAACCGGCGAGCATCGGCGTGAAGGCCAGGGTCCAGCTGAGTGGGCTGCACGGGTCGGGCAGCACCTCGCCGGCGTTCGCCCGGGTGAGCAACGGGAACTTCGGATTGATGTCCCAGTCCGTGATCCAGCGGTCGGCGACCATGGTGATGCTCCTGTGCGGTTCGAGTGAGGCGGAGGTCGGGTGAGGTCGCGTGAGTCGCCTTGGGGTGCGACAGGTCAGGGAAGTGCGAGCACGGTGACGACGCCGGTGCTGCCGTCGACACGGATGCGGGCACCGTTCGGGATACGTCGCGTGGCGTCGGTGGCCGAGATGACGCACGGGATGCCGAGTTCGCGGCTCACGATGATCGCGTGGCTGAGCGCCGCGCCCACGTCGACGACCACGCCTGCCGCCGGCACGAACAACGGGGTCCAAGACGGATCGGTGATCGGAGCGATCAGGATGTCGCCCGGCTCGAGGTCGGTCGGATCGTTCGAGTCGAGGATCACCCGGGCGATGCCCTCGGCCTGCCCCGGGCACCCGGGCATGCCGGCCAGCACGTCGTCGACGCCGAGCATGCCCGCAGACGGCTCGTCTCGACGATGCCACGTGTCGGGCCCGTCGGTGCGGCCGTCGAAGATGAACGGCGGCGTCAGCTCCTGCAGCTTGCGGTACTCCGCGCGGCGCGAACGGATCGTCTCGGTGAACGCGTGCGGGTTCTCGATGCACGCCTCGACCTCGGCCGACCGCAGGAAGCCGTAGTCCTCGATCTCGTCGAAGGCGCCCTTGGCGACCATGCGCGAGCCGAACTCACGCATCGGCATGCGCATCTCGTGGATGCAACGGATGTTGTTCGTCTTGGTTCGTTCCCGGCCCGGCAGCCACGCGGCCGAGCAGGCGATCGCCGCGGCGAGCTGTCCGTGGGTGGCCTGGTCGCCCTCCACCATCGCCAGCAGTTCGGCCGACGCGGCCTCGCGTTGGCGGGCTCGGTCGGCGTTCTGCAACGCCGGATCTGCCGACTCGGGCGCGCCACGCATGCGGTCGATGGCCGACAGCGCGAGGGCCGGCCGGGTCTCCCAGGTGGGCGAACGCGACTCCCACTCGTTCGGGCCACGGCTGCCGAAGTCGATCAGGAACTGGGAAAACCCGTCGGCGAACTCCTCCGAATCGGGGGCCAGGCGCGACAGCGCCCACATCGCATGGCTCGGAGCCGCGGAGTCGACCTCCCCGATGCCGGCGAGAATCGGCAGGATCAGGTCGGGGCGGCCGACCGCGGTGGCGACGCCGGAGATGGCTCCCACCGGCACCGTGGCCATGTAGGTGGTGAACAGGTGGTGCGAGAAGTACTTCCGGTGCGACGGCACCAGATCGAGGTACTTCTTCCAGAGGTCGAGTTCGCTCCAGGTGCTGTAGTCGGGGCGAGCGCCGCGCAGGGCGATCGTCTCCTCGCGGTCCTCGGTGAGCTCGGTGAGATCGCTCAGGCGGCTCTGCGCGAACACGTATCCGAACGTGGCACCGATCTTCTCGGTGAGATCCGGTCGCTCGTCGCCGTCCATCGGCTGGTAGGGCGGGACGCCGGGCATGGCACCGAAGAACGTCTCGTCCATCAGCTGCCACGACAGGCCAGGAGCCCGCTCACCGAAGATGCGAATCAACGAGGCGTTGAGGTAGCAGTAGCCGCCCTGCACGCCCAACTGGCAGAACTCGTCGGCCGGGAACTCATCGGCCTCGAACGCCCCCATCCGCACCCACGCATCACGCCATCCGAGCTCGGCGTACCAGAGCGCCGTGTCGCTGGTGAGAGGCGTGACAGGGTCGGGGAACACCTCCCCCACGTTGGCCCGTGTGTACAGAGGAAAACGCGCCGACAGATCCGAGTCGGTCACGTAGTAGCGGTCACCAGACATGGTTTCGTCCCCCAGACGTCGATCCGGGCGCCATCCCCATGGCCACCGGCGTGGCGCATCGTAGCCAGGTGACGAATGTGTCGGGAATCGCAGGGGGCAATGTTGCGACGGCATGGCCGGATGCCGTCGATCGCTGCGATCCTTGTACCCATGGAACTCCTGGCAGGACCCGCCGACCGCTCATGGGGTGCGTTCACCGAGGAGCACCCTTGGGTGCTCGATCGCGACGCCATCCTCTGGCTCCCGCTGGCCGACCGCCTCCGGGCTTCGGCGAGGGCCGAAGTGCCGGTGCTCACCAAGCCTTCGAAGGTGCCGCCCGGCGCCCGCGTGATCACGGTGATCCGCGAACTCGGCACAGCTCTGCTGCCGTGGATGGTGCGCAAGAAGCGCGGCCGATTCGCAACACCCGAGGCGAGCCGCGCCGACGTCTCCCGTCGGCTGCGCATCGCGGCCGAACATCTCGGCCCCACCTACATCAAGCTCGGCCAGATCATCTCCAGCGGCGAGGGCCTGTTCCCCGCCGAACTGGTCGCCGAGTTCAAGCTGTGCCGCGATCAGGTGCCGCCGGAGCCGTTCGACGTGGTGCGCACGGTGGTCGAAGCCGATCTGGGCGGACGCCTCGAAGACCTGTTCTCCTCGTTCGATCGAACCCCGCTGGCCGCGGCGTCGATCGCCCAGGTGCACGCAGCCACGCTGCGCACCGGCGAGGAGGTCGTCGTGAAGGTGCAGCGACCGAGCGTGTCGATGTACGTGTGCAAGGACCTGCGCGTGATGGCGTGGCTCGCCCCCCACCTCGTGGGTCGCATCCCGATCGCCGCGCTCGCCAACCCTCCTGCCCTCGTCGAACTGTTCGCCGAGACGATCGTGGAAGAGCTCGACTTCCGGATGGAAGCCGCCAACATGATCGATGTCGCAACCATGCTGCGCGAGCTCGGCCAGGACGGCTACGTCGTGCCGCGCCCGCACCCCACGCTCGTCACCCGCCGAGTGCTGGTGATGCAGCGCGTGAAGGGCTTCAACTTCGACGACGTGGCCGGCATGAAGGACGCCGGCATCGATACCGAAGACGTGGTGCGCACCGCGATGGTGGCGCTGATGGAGGGCGCCATGGTCTACGGCGTGTTCCACGGAGACCTGCACGGCGGCAACCTGTTCGTGCTGGCCGACGGGCGCACCGCACTGCTCGACTTCGGCATCGTCGGTCGGCTCACCAGCGAGCGGCGCATCGCGTTCCTGCGGATGATGCTCGCCGCCACCACCAACGACGTGCGCGGGCAGATGGCTGCCATGCGCGACCTCGGTGCGCTGCCGCCCGACACCGACCTCGAGGCGGTCATCAAGGATCTGCGGCTCGACCTGCCTCCGGTCGACCCCACCACGCTCACGGGCGAAGAACTGGTGAGCGAGGTGCAGCGTGTGGTGAAGGCACTGATGGGGTACGGCGCCCGCATGCCCAAGGAGCTGATGCTCTACGTGAAGAACATGGTGTTCCTCGACGGGGCGATGGCCCGGCTCGCCCCCGACCTCGACCTGATCGGGGAGATCGCGAAGATCTCGATGATGTTCGCCGAGCGCCACGGCGAGCGTCTCGGCCGCGAACTGGGTATCGATCACAGCTCGATCGAGATGAACATGGACGGGGTGAAGGCCGGATTCGGCGTCGACGCCAGCACCGAGAGCCTCACCTACCGCGAGCTCCAGGCCCGCCGCGAGCTGATCAGCAAACGCATGCGCGACCAGGTCGGCCGCTGAGGGCATTGCCGCCGCGTGACCGATCGGGTCAGCCGATCGCGTCGAGGGAAGGAACATTCACTCGGCCTCGAAGTCGGGCGCGGGGCGGCTGGCAGCGGTGAGCCGCGGCAGCACGAAGCCCAGCCGCATCAGGCCCAGCCCGATCACCAGGAACAGGCCGGCACGCCACAGCGTGTCCACTTCCTGCAGATCGACCGTGAGCAGCTTGCCGACCGTGACCCCCAGCACCACGAGTCCCACGGTGCCGGCCTCGGGCACCTTGCGCGCCACGCCCGCCAACAGCACGGCGACGCCCACGATCGCCCACGACCCCGACACGATTGCCTGGCCCTGGGGCAGATGCACGAGCGCCGATCCCAGCCAGACCATCACGAGCACGATCATCGTCACGGCTCCAATGGTGAGTGCGGCGCGCTCGCGGAGCTGCCACAGGCCCACGACCAGCACACCCAAGACGGCAAGGCGCAACAGATCATCGACGAGTGGCGCATCCGTTTGCCAGGCGTCGAGTGAGCCGGCCAGCACCCCCACCCCGGCGATGGCGAGCAGCACGACTCCGTTCAACTGCACCCGGCGCTGCGCGTCCATCGATCGGGCCAACACCACCAGCCCCGCTCCCTGCACCGACAGGGCGAGGAACGCCCCCGGCGCCTCGAGCAGCGCGGCGAACCCGATCGACGCGACGATGCTCGCTCCCACCACCAACGACACCGTGTGCGAGTGGATGTTCCACCGTCGCAGTGCCACGGCCACGATGCCCGCAGCGCCGGCGACCGCGAATGCCGACCAGGCAACCGGTCCGCGTCGATCGTCGATGTCGGCCACACCGGCGACCACCAAGAGCGCCCACGAAGGGGCGAGGGCGGCTGCCTGTACCTCCAGCTGACGGGCGAGCGGCTCTGGTGCACCGAGGCTCGGCGAGCGCACGAACGACACCGCCGCGGCGGCCGCCACCGCAGCCGCGGTGATCACTTCGGCCGAACCGCTCGCGGCGGCCGCGGCGACCAGACCAACCACTGCCGCGATCAGCTGGGCGGCCAGGCGCAGCACGTACCAACGCTGCACCGTGCCGAACACGACAGCAGCGAGCGTCATGACGCCTGCACAGGCCACGGTCACCACGAAGCCCGGATCGGAGTCAGCGATGACAGCGACCCCGATCGCCGCCGCCACCAATGTGGCGACGGCGACTCCCTCGATCGCGATCCGCCGGGCGACGACCATGCCGCTGCCTGCCACGACGAGCGTGAGGGCGAGCGCGATCCGAGCATCGACCTGATCGAGGAACAACGACGAGGCGAACGTGACATGGAGTGCAACGACACCGGCACCGCACAGCGCCGGCGTCCAGCGCGGACGGGTGGACTGCAGGCGCAAGCCGAGAACCACCAGGGCAACCCCGAACGCGACCGCGCCCGCCAATTGCAACTCGGGTCCGATCCAGCCGCGGGCGATCGCCGTGCTCACCGCGAACGCGATGGCGAGCACCACGAGCACCACGCCGCCCCACTTCAGTACCGCTTCGGTATCGACGACCGGTGGCCCTGACCTGTGGGCGCCGGGCGTCATGGGCGACATCGACGGCAACGACCTCGACGACGACCTCGATGACGCCATGGCGGCGGCCTGATCTGCGGTCGGGGGACGGAGCGCTACGGGCGGCGGGAGCGGGCGCTTCTCGGCCGACACCGATCCACGCGTGTCGAGGGACGTGCGCAACCGGCGTAACTCAATCTCCAGGTCGTCGACCCGTCGCTCCAGCCGGACCCACCGTTGGTCCTCGTCCATGCAGCCAGCATCCCACAGCCGATCGCGACGCCCAGAGGATGGCAGTCACGCCCCCGAGCGTCCCGTCCGCGCACTGGGCATCGATCACAGCTCGATCGAGATGAACCTGGACGGGGTGCCGTCAGGATGCCTACGTCGGCGGCGCTGCGAGCAGTCGAGTGACGACTGTTCGCAGGTGGTCCATCACCTCTTTGTCAGTGGTGATTCTGCCCGCCTCGTGGTCGCGCTCGAAGACGGAATCACCGAGTTCGACCTTGGTACGCACGGCGAGTTCGTCGAGTTCCGACGCCCGCATTCCTGCCATCGGAAGTGCATAGGTCCCTCGTTCATCGAGGGCACCGAGAAGAAACGCCGCTGCGTTCCATTCGCTGAGCTCGCCACACGTGGGGGCGAGGATGCAGAGGGTGCTGGCCCAGTTGGTCACGTCGTTGGCGGCGTACCACTGCTCGCAGATCGGGGCCAACATCTCGAGCGCCGCTCTCGGCTGGCCCTGGACGAGGTGGAGGTGTCCGATCTCTCGTTCAACGTTCATCACGATGAACTTCGCACCGAGCCGGGATGCCTTTTCGGCGACGAGTTCATAGCGCGCCAACGCGTCGCTCGGATCGTGCTCCAGTCTGGCGAACGCCCAATCAGCCAAGTAGTCGAAGGTTCCTGTTCGGAGATCCCGCTCGTAGCGCCGAGCCGCGGCCAGACTCGCGTCGAGATCACCCAAGAAGAAGTGTGCCCAGGTCTCGTAGAAGCGGCACATCGTGATGAGGCCGACGGACGGTTCGTGGATGGTGACGGCCTCGGCGACCACGTCGAGGACCCTGTCACCGTCACCGGACATGATCGCCTCTGATGCTGCGACAAGCCAGGGGTCGACCTTGGGGGATGCTGGCGGGTGGCGGCGGGCGAGTGCCATCGCCCGTTCGGCCGTCGGACGCGCCGCGACGAAATCCTGGGCGAAGACCAACACCCAGATGCTCGCCCCGAGAAGTTCGGCAGGGACCTCGGCGATCTCGTCGTTGCGGGCGTCGATCACCCGAGCGGGCCACGCGAGGTTCTCGTACCGCAGTGCGAGCCACGACTGGCTGGCGAGAAGCGACGACAGGGACGTGGCAGCTTCGAGATCGTCGACGAGCGTTGATTCGAACGCGGCGCGCAGGTTGTCGAACTCCTCGTCGATCCAACCGATGAGGTGCTCGTTGTTCTCCACGACCAGGGTGCGCAGCGTTGCCACCAAGTACGTGTCGAATCGAGTGCGCAACTCGCTGGCCTCACCGGCCTTGTGGAGCTCCTCCTCGGCGAACTGGCGGGATGGTTTCCAGCAACCGGTATCGCGTCACCGTCGCGGACCGGCGTTCTGCGACGACGAGCGATTTCGCGACCAACGAATCGACGACGTCGACCACATCGACCACGTCGACGATCCCTCCGGCGCACACCGCCTCGACCGCCGGCATGGGGCACCCACCGGCGAAGACGCTCAACCGGTTCAGCAACGTCCGCTCGACCGGGTTGAGCAGTTCGTACGACCATTGCACCGTGTGACGCAACGTCTGATGCCGCTCGACGACACGACGGCGGCCTCCCGACAAGAGCCGGAACCGATCGGACAACCGCTCGCGGATCTCCCGCGGCGCGAGTGTGCGCACACGAGACGCGGCGAGCTCGATCGCGAGCGGGATCCCGTCGAGGGCACGACAGATGGCGATCACGTCGTCGACATTCGACTCGTCCAGGGTGAAACCGGCATCGAGCTGGGCGGCACGAGCGACGAACAGCTCGATCGCCGCGGCGTCGGCACCGTCGGAAGGCAGCGACGCCACCGTGATCTGCTGCTCGCGGGTCACGCCAAGGCCTTCACGGCTGGTGACGAGCACATCCACGGTGCGCGACGCACCGATCAGCGACTCGACGAGATCCGCCACCTCGTCGACCACGTGCTCACAGTTGTCCAACACCAACAGCAGTTCCTTCGAAGCGAGCGAGCCGAACAGGCTGTCGCTCACCGTCATCCCGCCCACGGCGACTTGGCCGAACACACCGGCGATCGCCGGGATCACGTTGGCGGGTTCGCCGATCGGGGCGAGCTCGACGAACCACACTCCGTCGGGATAGTTGGCCTGCACCGCAGCGGCGACGGCCAATGCCAACGAGGTCTTGCCCACCCCGCCGACACCGACCAAGCTCACGATCCGGTCGACCTCGAGACGTCGAGCCACCGCGGCTACGAGTTCGGTCCGGCCGAACAGCTCCGATTGCTCACCGGACACGTTGCCCGGCGCACGGTCCACCACACGCACTGGCGGAAAGGTGCCCTGGCCCACCTGCCAGAGGCGCTCCAACCGGACCAGATCCTTCAATCGGTGCGACCCGAGATCGACGAGGTCCACGCCGTCCAACAACGACGCCGTGGACTCCGACACCAGCACCTGACCGGCGCTTCCCGCGCTCATGATCCGAGCGGCTCGATTCAACGCCGGTCCGAAGAAGTCACCGTCGCGCACCTGCGCCTCGCCGGTGTGCAACCCCATCCTCACCGGCAACCCCAACCGCTCCTGAGCTCCCACCGCAGCTGCTACCGCGTCGTTCGCCGAGGCGAACACCGCCATGATCCCATCGCCGGTGTGCTTGACAATCCGCCCCCGCCAACGATCGACGGTGTCACGGAGTACCTGATCGTGAGCGGCCAGAGCGGCCTCCATCGCCGCCCGATCCGCCTGCCACCTGCTTGTCGAACCCTCGATATCGGTGAACAGAAACGTCACCGTGCCCGATGGCGCAGCGATCTCGCTTTCTGATTCCCGCATCGGGCCAGTATCACAGACCGATCGACGGCCGACGGCCGCGTCACCGGGGCTTCGACGTGTCCCCGTCTAACGTGGTCACCTCATGCGCCTGGTCATTGCTCGGTGTTCGGTCGACTACTCCGGTCGACTCACCGCCCACCTTCCCGAAGCGGTTCGACTCATCATGGTGAAGAACGACGGCTGCGTGGCGATCCACGCCGACGGCGGCGCGTACAAGCCGCTCAACTGGATGAACGCTCCCAACAACATCGTCGACTACGGCGAGCACTGGACCGTCACCAACCCCAAGGGCGAGACGCTCACCATCAACCTGCTCGAGGTGATCAGCGACGTTGCCCACGAGTTCGGCGACGACCCAGGGCTGCAGAAGGACGGCGTGGAGGCCCACCTGCAGGAGCTGCTCGCCGCATCGCCGCACGCCATCGAGAACGGGCTCACCCTGGTGCGCCGGGAGTACCCGACCGCGATCGGCCCGATCGACCTCGTGTGTCGCGACACGGGCGGACAGGTGGTGGCGATCGAGGTGAAGCGGCGCGGCGACATCGACGGAGTCGAGCAGCTGGCTCGTTACATCGAGCGACTCCACCTCGACTCGTCGCTCGGTGCGGTGCGCGGCGTGTTCGTGGCCCAGGTGGTGAAGCCGCAGGCGCGGGTGCTGGCCGAGGCTCGGGGATTCCGCGTCGTCGAGGTCGACTACGACGAGCTGCGTGGCATGCGACCCGACGAGCTTCGCCTGTTCTGACTCGCGCAGCGGCCAGAATGGCCCGATGCAGTATGTGACCGGGGTGGTGCAGCGATACGGCTGGGGCGACCCGTCGTTCATCCCGGCGCTGCTCGACGTGGCCGACGATGGCGCCCCGTGGGCCGAGCTGTGGCTCGGCACCCATCCGGGTGGCCCCGCCTCACTGGACGACGGCGCAGCTCTGAGTGCGGTTGCCGGCGAGCTGCCCTACCTGTTGAAAGTGCTCGCTGCGGGCGAGGCGCTCTCGCTGCAGACCCACCCGAGCCGCTCCCAAGCCGAAGCAGGGTTCGCTCGCGAGGAAGCGGCGGGCATCCCCCGCAACGCAGCGAACCGCATCTACCGCGACGCGCATCCCAAGCCGGAGCTGATCTGTGCACTCACTCCATTCGACGCTCTGTGCGGCTTCCGTCCCGTCGTGTCGTCGGCTGCACTGCTCGACGGGCTCGGCCTGACCGCTCTTGCTGCGCGACTCCGCGCGCACGGCTTGCCTGCGATGGTTCACGCCCTGTACCGAGGCGAGGTCGAGCTCGAGCCGATCGTCGAGACCTGTCGGGCGCACGTGCACCCGCAGGCTCGACTCGTGTCGCACCTGGCCGACCAGTACCCGAACGACCCGAGCGTGGCGGTGACGTTGTTGATGCATCGGGTGCACCTCGCTCCCGGCGAGGCGATCTTCCTCGGGCCCGGGAACCTTCACGCGTACCTGTCAGGGGCGGGCATCGAGATCATGAGCGCCAGCGACAACGTGGTGCGCGGTGGCCTGACCGTCAAGCACGTCGACGTCGACGAGCTGCTCGACGTGCTCGACATCCGCGCCATCGCCGACCCTCGCATCGTTCCTGTCGAGGTGACACCCGGATGCTGGCGCTACGACACCCCCGCCACGCCGTTCCGCCTGTGGCGCTGCGAGGTCGCCGGCGGTTTCCGCACCACGGCCACCGGTCGCGAACTGGTGATCTGCACCGATGGTGCCACCGACCTCATCGACCGTGGTCAGACCGTCGTGCTGCTCCCCGGCGAGACACTCGAGTTGGCCGGCATCGCCACACTGTTCCGGGTGGAAGAAGTA
>JAYUSX010000120.1:0-5275 GCA_043755475.1 Actinomycetota bacterium | reverse complement strand
GAGCCTGGCGACGAGATCCTCACCACCGATCACGAGTACGGCGCGATGGACCGCACGTGGAGCGTCATCTGTGCCTCCACCGGTGCCCGGTACGTGCGGACGCACATCCCTCTCGGACTCACGGCCGACGAGTTCGTCAAGCGGGTGTGGGCACAGCGCAGCCCGCGCACGAGGGTGGTGTTCCTGAGCCACATGACCAGCGCGACGGCGATGCGGTTCCCGGTCGAGGAGCTCGTTCGACGCGCGCGTGAGGCGGGGATCCTCACCATCATCGACGGGGCCCACATCCCTGGCCACATTCCCCTCGATCTCACCGCGCTCGGCGCGGACGTCTACACGGGCGCCAACCACAAGTGGATGTGCGCTCCCAAGGGGTCGGCGTTCCTGTACGCCCGACGGGACGTGCAACACCTGCTGCGCCCACTGGTGGTGAGCTGGGGGTGGGAGGGCGACCACCCGAGCGACTCACCGTTCGTCGACCACCATCAATGGCAGGGCACCCGAGATCTCGCGCCGTTCCTCGCGACGCCTGCAGCAATCGAATGGATGACGGCGCAGGACTGGCCGGCCGTGCAAGCCCGGTGCCGGGCACGTTTGACGGATGCACTGCGTCGGGTCGACGAACTCACCGGACTCCGATCCGTGTATGGCGACGACGGTTTCGACTGGTTCGCCCAGCTCGCGGTCGTGCGCCTGCCCAACCTCGATCCGGTCGTCCTCAAGCAGCGTCTGTACGACGAGTTCCGAGTCGAGACACCGGTGCATCGCTTCCGCGACGACGTGCTGTTGCGCATCTCGATCGCGATGTACAACACCGACGACGACGTGGACGCGCTCGTGGCAGCGCTCCGCACCCTGCTGCCCCAGCTCACCTGACTCGCGATGAGAGATGAGTGCGCCACCGCCACTCATCTCTCATCGCGTTGGGTCGATGTTGGCTAACGTCGCCGGGCGATGGGGATGCCACAGCTGAGCTCGACCGGAGACCATGGCATCGGCGTGGTCGATCTGATGATGGGCATCCCCGAACCGGGTGCCCGCGAGCACTGGTACCGCTTCCTCCAACCCACGCTGCGCGACGCCGAGAGCAAGCAGATGGCCATGCCCGCGCAATACATGTTCAAGGACGTGCCGCCCGACCCCGACGGTGCCGACATGATCGCGTGGACGCTCGACCAGATGGACGGCCACGGGATCGCCAAGGCGCTCATCGGCGTTGACACCTCGGGCGGGCTGCAGAACGATGCGATCGTGAAGCACCCCGATCGCTTCTTCGGCTGCCTGCACGTCGATCCCAACGGGGGCATGGACGTGGTGCGGTCGATTCGCCGGGCGCACGACGAGTTCGGCATCCGCGGCGTGTCGCTGTTCCCGTCGGGTTGCAATCCTCCGTTGCCGATCAACGACAAGCGGATGTACCCGGTCTACGCCACGTGCATCGAGCTCGGGCTCCCCATCCTGTGCTGTGTGGGAGTGCCCGGACCGCGGCTCCCACTCGCTCCGCAGCACGTGGAACTGATCGACGAGGTGTGCTGGGACTTCCCCGAACTCGTGTTCGTGATGCGCCACGGCGCCGAGCCGTGGGTCGACCTCGCGGTGAAGCTGTTGCTCAAGTGGCCGAACCTGTACTACTCGACCTCTGCCTTCGCTCCGAGGTACTACCCGCAAGCCGTGATCGACTTCGCCAACACCCGCGGCAGCGACAAGGTGATGTATGCCGGCTACTTCCCGATGGGGTTGAGCCTCGATCGGATCTTCTCCGAACTGCCCGGCGTGCCGTTGCGCGACGAGGTGTGGCCGAAGTTCCTGAGCGGCAATGCGATCCGAGTGTTCGGGCTCGATCGATGAGCGGCTCCAGCCCCGACGAACGCTGGCCATGGCCGATCCCGTTCGGCTGGTTCGCCCTGGCGTGGGGGAACGAGCTGGCCGCGGCCGCGGTGCTGCCACGACGGGCCTTCGGTGGCGAGCTCGTCCTCTGGCGCGACAGAGCCGGGCTCGCCCACGTGCAGGACGCGTACTGCCCGCACCTCGGCGCCCACCTCGGCCACGGCGGATCGGTGCAGGGCGACGAGATCGCCTGCCCGTTCCACGCGTGGCGATTCGATGCTGAGGGACGAAACACGTGCATCCCCTACAGCGAGCGCACGAACGGCAAGGCCCGGCTGCGCACGTACCCGGTGGTCGAGCGCAACGGTCTCGTGATGGCCTGGTACCACCCGAACGACGAGCAACCGCAGTGGGACGTGCCCGAGGTGCCCGAGTTCGCCGACGGCGACGTGGGAGCTGCCTTCTCGGATCCGTTCGTACGGTTCTTCGAGATCGCTACCCCGTGGCAGGAGATGGCCGAGAACGGCGTCGACTCGGCGCATTTCCGGTACGTCCACGGCACCGCCGAGGTGCCCCGGCTCGACAGCTACGACACCGATGGACCGCGCTCGCGGATGCGATCGACCCAGTTCTTCACCACACCGCGCGGCACGACCGAAGGCCGCATCGACAGCGACGGCTACGGGGCCGGCTTCTCGGTCGTTCGGTTCAGCGGCATCGTCGAGACCGTGTTGCTCGGCTGTGCCACCCCGATCGAACGCGACCGGTGTGAGATGCGGTTCACCTTTGCCGTCCGCCGCTTCGACGACGATCGCGTCACATCGACCGTCGGCCAGGCGTTCGTCGACGAGGTGTCGCGCCAGCTCCTCGAGGACAAGCCGATCTGGGAGCACAAACGCTTCGTCGAGCGACCGGCGCTCGCCGACACCGACGGCCCGTTCCTGCAGTTCCGCCAGTGGGCATCACAGTTCTACGCATGATCGCGTTCTGACATGGCGTTGATCTACGCGGTGGTCGCGGCACTCCTGCTCGGCGCGTCCGACTTCTTCGCCGCACGCGCCGCGAGGACCACGGCGTCGATCACGGTCACCCGTTCGGCCGTCGCCGTGTCGACCGTGCTGTCGCCGATCCTGCTGCTCGCCGTGGACTCACGTTGGATCGGGCGCGACGTCGTGATCGGTGTGCTCTCGGGTCTGTCCATGACCACCGGCCTCCTGCTCCTCTACCACGGGTACTCCGTCGCACGGATGGGTGTCGTCGCTCCGATGTCGTCGGTGCTGCTCGCCGCAGTGCCGGTCGTGTACGACGTGACCCGCGGTGAGACGCCCGGCGCGCTCGCCGGTGCCGGCATCGCGATCGGGTTGATCGCTCTCGTGCTCACCGGCTACACGCCGGGTGGCACGGGCAGCGTGCGCCTCGGCGCCATCCTCGGAGTGACCTCCGGCGTAGCGTTCGGGATCGCCTTCACTTTGATGGGAGAGGTGCGCGAGGCGAGCGGGCTCACTCCCGTCGTGGTGCAGCGACTGGCAGGCTTCGCCATGCTCGCCGTCGTCGGAGTGATCGGGAGCGCCCCGTTCTTCGCATCCGAGCCCATGGCTCGCAAGTCGGTGCTGGCCACCGGGTCGCTCGCCGTGTTCGCGATCGCCTCCCTGCAGCTCGGGTTCCAGAAGGGGTCGTCGGGACCCGTCTCCGTGGCTGCCTCCCAGTTCGCCACCGTTGCCGTCGTGTTGTCGGTGTTGTTCAATCGCGAACGAATGCGATGGTGGCAAGGAGTCGGCGTGGGGGCTACCGCGGTCGGCGTGGCGCTGATGGCAGCCGGAGGCTGATCGCCCTCGAGACGACGTGCGACCATCGACCATGTGCGAGCCGTGCCGGGGATGCCAGGATCAGCCGATGAGCACAGGCAGCCTCGTGACCGTCGATGAGATCAACTCGTTTCTCGAACGAGAGTTCGCCGGAAGTCCGAATCGATGTGAGGCAGTGGGGGAGAAGTGGGCGACCGCCATGTTGCCCACCGACGTCGTCTCGCTGCGCCCTGGTGGGATCATCAGCGGACCCACGGTGTTCGGCGTGTGCGACGCCGCGCTCTACTACGCGTGTTTCACGGCGATCGGCATCGAGCCCATGACGCTCACGAGCGAGCTCTCGATCCGCTTCATACGACCTGCGCGAGGGGCGGTGCTGCGGGCTCGAGCCGACCTCCACCAGGTCGGACGCCGGTCGATCATCGGCTCGATCGTGGCCTGGACCGACGAGATCGCCAAGCCGGTGGCGGTTGCGCAGGGCACCTACGTCCGACCTGCGTGATGCCTGTCGCACCGCACGTCGGCCATTAGGGTCGGCGCTCATGACCGAGCGGACCAAGCCCTCCATCACCATCCCCGAGGGCGAGGCGCCCTCCGATCTGCTGATCGAGGACGAGATCCTCGGCGACGGCGATGAAGCCGTCGTCGGCAAGCGAGTGATCGTGCACTATGCCGGTGTGGCCTGGAGCACGGGCAAGGAGTTCGACGCCAGCTGGAACCGCGGCGACACGTTCGACTTCCGACTGGGCGCTCGCGAGGTGATCGAAGGCTGGGACCGAGGCGTTGCCGGCATGAAGGTCGGCGGCCGCCGTCGTCTCACCATCCCGGCAGACATGGGCTACGGCAGCCGTGGCGCTGGTGGCGTCATCAAGGGCGGCGAGACGCTCGTGTTCGTCGTCGACCTCGTCGCGGTTCGCTGATCGTCGCCGGGTGATCAGCCCGGTCACAACCCGACGTCGATCACCAGTCGTTGCGGATCCTGGAGGGTCGTGACGCGCAGATCGCGCTCGCGATCAAGTCCGACGGCCCACACCTGCACTCCCTCGGAGTTGTCGATCAGCCGGATCTCCTCGATCGTGGTGACGTCGGTGGGGAACAGGTCGATCGGACCGGCGTAGCCGGTTGGCCGGCCTTGCTCGTCGACGTCGTACATCCACGCCTCGACCGACATCAGCACATGTGCGGTGCCCCGAATGGTCACGAACTGGTCGTCGGTCTGGCCGAGGGCGATCGGGGCATCGGTGTAGCGAATCCAATACCCGGGCTCGATGCCGGGCGTCGGCGCGTCGCCTTCGGCGAACTCGATGACGATCCGTTCGTAGCAGTCGTGGGCGCCCGTGCGGATGTCGATGCCCACCAGCGAGGTGAGCCCACCTGGGAAGTTCGACGACGCTCCGTCGCGAGTGCCGACCATCTCGCACTCGACCGTGGTCGCCGTGGTCGAAGCGGGTGTCGTCGACGTTGCGGGTGTCGAGCTTGCGGATGTCGTTACCTGTGTCGTCGACGTTGCGGGCATCGAGCCTGCGGGTGTCGTGGCCGGGGTCGTCGACGCGGGCGCCGCGGTGGTCGGCGAGCCAGAGGTGGGCGATGACGGCGACGAACTCTCGGTGTCGCTGCAACCGGCAAAGAGCAACGAGGCACAC
>JAYUSX010000119.1:0-2098 GCA_043755475.1 Actinomycetota bacterium | reverse complement strand
GACATCGGCCCGAAGCTCCCAACGTTCGAGGGTCCGCAGGCAGTCCTGCACCGCCGCCCGGTCGGGGAAGCTCGCGGGCGAGACGAGCCGCACGAGATCGCCGGGCACGAGCCTCGGCGCACGCACCAGATCGTCTCCCACCCGGCCATCCAAGCACAGCCACCACGACCATCGAGCGGCTCGACGACTTCCTCGCATTTCCTGTTGATAATCGAACGTATGTTCTATACAGTGTGAACCATGGATGAGATCCTCGAACTTCTCGACAGCGCCGCCACCGCGGCTGCGGATCTCATCCCCCTGTGTACCGGACCTGTGTCGCAACGTTGTGCGCTGCTCGCGTTGCAGACCCATCTGGACAGGGTCGGTGTCGTGCAAGCGAAGCTGCTCGCGCTCGCGGAGGCGTCGAAGGCCCATGAAGGGACCGGGGCGCGCAACGCGGCCGGGTGGTTGGCGGGGAAGTCGAAGTCGTCGTTGGGTTCAGCCAAGAAGAAGGCCGAGCTGGGTGAAGCGATGAACAAGTCGAAGGCCCTCGACGACGCCGTCACCAACGGCGAACTGTCGCCCGATGCCGCGGCCGCGTTGCACGACGCGGTGACGAACCCGCCAGAGAACGCGTCCGAGGCGGATGTCGACGAGTTGGTCGACGCGGTGAAGGGGGCCGATCCGTTCGAGGCGAAGCAGGCTGCGAACCGGTGGAAGGAGATCCTGTCGTCGGAGACGGAGGAGCAGGCCGAGGACAGGCGGTATCAGCAGCGGTCGTTGCGGATGACCGCCCCCTGCGACGGGCTCGTCACCATCAACGCCACGTTGCCAGTGTTGCAAGCGCGGCAGGTGTTCGCGTCCGTCTCCCACATCGCCGGCCAGTACGGCAAGGACGACACCCGAACCACCGAACAACGTCTGGCCGATGGGCTGATCGAGTTGGCCACCGCCTACGCGAAGGGTCAGGTGAATGGGGGGCGGGAGAACCCGAACCTGCTGATCACCATCCCGGTCGACTCGCTCACCGGTGACTCGAACGAGCCCGGCGTCACCAGCTGGGGTGATCACATCCCGGCGTTCGTGGTCCGCCGGCTGGCAGAGAACGCCACCCTGCAACGGGTCCTGCAGGCCGGGTCGCACATCCTCGACCTCGGCCGCAGCGCGCGCCTCGCCACCGACCAGCAGTACCAAGCGTTGGTGGTCCGCGATGGCGGGTGCCGGGAACCGGGCTGTCACATCCCGGCGGCGTGGTGTCAGGTCGATCATCTGACCGACTGGATCCTCGGCGGCGCGACCGATCTCGACAACCTCGTGCTGTGGTGCACGTTCCATCACCACGAGAAACACCGCCCCGGCGTGAAGGTGTTGGGCAACGCCCACGACCTGCACCTGCAACGGGCCGACGGCACGATCGTCCACTGCCCACCCAAGGGCGGGGGCGTCACCAGGAACTCGAGTTCGCGCGAGACCACCCAAACCGGGTTGTTCGACGAGCCACCCGAGCGATCTACACAGGCGGCGGCCTGAGATCACGCGCCGCGCACACCGACCACCACCCGTCGGACGTGCAACCCACCCGGGAACCCGCGCCATCGCGCGGGCATCGGCGCGTCCCGGGTCAGCCGCCGTTGCGGCCCAGGTGCCACGTCAGGCGCCGTAGGGGCGCAGCATCGAGCGGCTGATGATGTGCCGCTGGATCTCGCTGGTGCCGTCCCAGATGCGGTCGACGCGGGTGTCGCGCCACATGCGCTCGAGCGGCAGCTCGTCCATCAGGCCCATACCGCCGAGGATCTGAATCGCCTCGTCGGTGACGAACTGGCACATCTCGCTGGAGAACACCTTGGCCATCGCCATGTCCTCGTCGGTGGCCTTGCCCTTCGAGTCCAGCCACGCAGCCTTCAGGGTGAGCAACTCGGCCGCCTCGAGCTGCGTGCGCATGTCGGCGAGCTTGAACGACACGCCCTGGAACTTGCCGATCTGCTGGCCGAACTGCTGGCGCTGCGCGGAATATTCGATGGCATGGCCAAGCGCCCGCTCGGCACGGCCGAGGCAGGTGGCCCCGACCTGCAGGCGCGTCGCCCCGAGCCATGAATTGGCGACTTCGAATCCCTTG
>JAYUSX010000118.1:0-5290 GCA_043755475.1 Actinomycetota bacterium | reverse complement strand
AGGCGACGTCTTCCATGAGCCGGTCCATCTCCTGCCAGTCCATGGCAGCTCCACCGGCCATGTCACCGCCGTTGCCGACCATCAACATCGCGGTCATCCCGCTGGCCGCATGGCCGGCGATCTCGCAGAGCATGTCGTACTGGCCGTCGGCGAGGTTGCCGAGCTCGAGCTTCTCGCTCTCCCCGGGTTGGAGGTCGGCGGTCTTGACGCCGAGGGCGGGGATCGACAGGTTGTGCACCATCGAGCCGACGTTGGTGACGTTGAGGACGATCTCTCCCGCCGGGATCTCGCTCATCAGCGGCCCGATCGACCATTCGGCGAGGTCGATGTCGATCTCAGTGACACCGCCGGCCCCGGACTCACCGCCCGACGCGGAACTGTCTTCCTGCAATCCGAAGATGGCGAGTACGAGGGCCGCGATCGCCACAGCGAATGCACCCCAACCCAGGACGGAACGGTCAGCGTTGCTCATAGTGGGGTCCACTCTGGGGCCCACCGTCCGAATCATTCAGGGCCACAAGACGCCACGGCCCGGGACCAAAGTCCCAAAGGGTCGTCGACGGGGAATGGGACCGAGCGCGAACGGGATCGGTCTCGTGTCGCGTGTCGGCGCGGCCAGAACGGCCACCGGTGAGCTGCGCCGGTCGAGATGCGCCGGTCGAGATGCGCGGGTCGAGATGCGCCGGTCGAGATGCGCCGGTCGAGATGCGCTGCTCAGGTGGTGAGTGGTACCCACCAACGCAACTCGGTGCCGCGCTCGGAACGAGGCTTCACCGAACAGCCGCCGCCCAGCAGCTTGGCTCGCTCGGCCATGTTGCGCAGGCCGTTCCCCGAGTTCGTGTCGAACTCTGCCGACATGCCCCGGCCGTTGTCGAGCACTCGCAACACCAAGATGTCGGTGGCGACCAGTTCGATCTCGGCCTCCGTGGCATTCGCGTGGCGTGCGACGTTGGTGAGGGCCTCGCGCAGGCTGGCCAGCAGTTCCGTTCGGATCTCGGGTGTGGTGGCGGTTTCGACCGGGCCGTCCATGCGAACCCGAGGCGAATAGCCCAGGACCCGCTTGGCCTGGGCGGTGACCGTGCTCAGCTCCTGGCCGAGCGATCCCTCTCTGCCGGCGGAGCCCAACGTGAAGACGGCCGTTCGGATCTCGCGGATGATGAGGTCGATCTCATCGACTGCGTGCTCGATGCGATCCGACGCGTCGGGGGAACGCATCGCGGTGGCCTGCAGTTCGAGGCCCAGCCCGAACAGCCGTTGTAACACGGTGTCGTGCAGATCGCGGGCGATGCGCTCGCGCTCGCCGGCCAGCGTGAGCAAGTCACTGGTGTTGCGCAGGACCGCCTCCGCGAGGAGTCGCTCGGTCACGTCGCGAACGATGGCGACGACGCCTTGCCGGTGACCGCTTCGCAAGGGGGACAAGCTGATCTCGACGGGGATCTCCCTGTCGTCCTGGCGACGAAGCGTCAATTGGTCGCCCGGGCCCATCGGTCGGGCCCGGTTCGCCTCGACGAAGCCATCGCGCAGGCTCGAGTGCTTGTCGCGCGAGCGCGCCGGCACGAGCATGTCGACGTTGCCGCCGATCAGTTGACCCGCGGCGTATCCCGACATCTCGACCAATCGCTCGTTGACCAAGCGGATCGTGCCGTCGGAGTGACACACGATGAGACCGTCGGGGAGCTCATCGACCCACGTCGCGAACTCGGAGCCGAACAGTTCACCGTCGAACCCACCCGAACTGCCGGCTCGGTCTTCATCGGCGCCAGCGGCAGGAACACTCACGGTGGGAGGTTACATCTGCTTCGTCGTCGGTGGACCCCTCGGGTCCTGCACCCGTCTCCGTGACGCGCACCCGGGGACGAGTGCGGCGGGGAAGGGCCGAAGGACCCTGGATCGAACCACTCGGACGGGCAAGACTTGCCGGATGAGCGACGAGACGCGGGTTCGAGTGTTCCTGGTCGACGACCACGAGGTCGTTCGTCAGGGCGTCCGTTCCTTGATCGATGCCTCCGGTGATCTGGAGGTCGTGGGCGAGGCCGACTCGGTGGAGACCGGTCTGGCTCGCGTGATCGCGGTTCGGCCGGACGTCGCAATCCTCGACATCAGGCTGCCTGACGGCAATGGCGTCGAACTGTGCAGAGAGATCCGCAGTCGGATGCCCGATGTGAAGTGCTTGATGCTCACCTCGTACTCCGACGACGAAGCGTTGTTCGAAGCGATCATCGCCGGGGCGTCGGGCTACGTGTTGAAGCAGGTGCGCGGCACGGAACTGCTCGAGGCCATCCGGCGCGTCGCCAGGGGCGAGCACCTCCTCGACCCGGCGATCACCGGTCGCGTGATGCGCCGTCTCAGCAGCCCCACGAGCGAGGATCAGCGGTTGTTGAGCCTGACGGCTCGCGAGCGTGAAGTGCTCGATCTGATCGGCCAGGGGCTCACCAACCGCCAGATCGGCGAGAAGATGTACCTCGCCGAAAAGACCGTGAAGAACTACGTCAGCGGTCTCCTGGCCAAGCTGGGGATGGAGCGCCGCACCGAGGCAGCGGTCTTCGTTGCCCGACACGAGAACGATCGGACGCATCGCAACTCCAGCTGAGGGCCTCTCGCTCGATGGTCGACGGCGTTGTTGGTCGACGGCGTTGTTGGTCGACACCGTCGTTGGTCGATGGCCCTCCCGGTTGACGGATCGCTGCGATCCCGGACCATCTCGATGCGTGATCCCTCGTCGCGCCCGTTCCGGTCGGCCTGCCCTTGCCGTCGTCGTCGTCGTTGGCATGTTCGTCCTCGGCGCGTGCGGTGGCGGGGGAGACGCCGCGCCGGCATCGGAAGGAACCACGGCAGGTTCCGTCCCGGGCAGCACCCCTCACGATCCCACCGACGGGCACGCCGAATCCGATGCGCCGCTGCTCACCAAGGAGCAGTTCGACGAGCTCAGGTTGAAGGTGTTGGAGCTCGAGGTCGAGGTCGACACCCTGCAGGTGCTCGCCGGGCTCGACACCGAGGGCCAGGTGCCCGAGCCCGAAGAAGACACCGCGGAAGACGGTCACGACGCAGAGGGCCAAGACGCTCCTCACTGGACCTACGAAGAGGCCGACAGGTGGTCCGAACTGGCCGCCGAATTCAGCGCATGCGAAGTCGGCGTCGAACAATCACCGATCGATCTGAGCGGTGCCATCGGACTCGACCTGCCGAACTCCGTCATGCACTACGTGCCGGCCGATGCGACCTTGATCGACAATGGCCACACCGTCCAGGTGAACGTTCCCGCTGCGGGCACGCTCGAACTCGACGGCAAGGCGTACGACTTCGTCCAGTTCCACTTCCACTCGCCGAGCGAGCACACGGTGGAAGGTGATCACTGGCCGATGGAGTGGCACTTCGTGCACAAGGCCGCCGACGGCTCGCTCGCGGTCATCGGCGTGCTCGTCGAGGAAGGTGAGGCGTGGCCCTCGTTCGACACGATCATCGACTCGTTGACGTTCCAGAAGAACGTGGAAGAGGACGTGTACGGCCAGGTCGACATCGCCACGTTCCTCCCCGAGCTCACTGCTGCATATCGCTACGACGGCTCGCTCACCACGCCGCCGTGCTCGGAGGGCGTCGCCTGGTCGGTGCTGCAGGGAACGATCACGATGAGCGCCGAGCAGATGGAAGCGTTCACCTCGCGCTTCGAGGAGGCGAACAATCGACCGGTTCAGCCGACCAACGGTCGCGAGTTGGAGAAGGACGTGAGTGCCTGAAGCACGGCACGGATCGACCGGCGTCAGTTCCCCGTCGCGATGCGGTCCACCACGGTGAGGAGCCGTTGGACGTCGTCTGGCTCGATGTAGCGGGCCAATCCCGCTCGAACCACGCCACCCTGCTCGGCGAGGCCGAGCGAATCGACCACCTCGACCGCGTAGTTGTGGCCGTCCCAGACGGCGATTCTCTCGCCCGCCAAGGCTCGGGCCACATCGGCCGGCGCCACACCATCGACACGGAACGCGGCCGTGGGGGTGCGTCCCTCGAGGCCGCTCGGGCCGTACACCGTGACGCCGCCGATGGACTGCAGCCCCGACAACAGTGGTGCGAACACCTCCATCTCGTCTGCGGCGACGCGATCCATGTTCTCCTCGACCAGGAACCGCGCCGCGGCTTCGATGCCGGCGATCGCTTCGTAGTTCGGCATGCCCGTCTCGAAGCGGGAAGGGCCCTGGTTGGTGGCCGGCTTCACCTTGAACACCGGCAACTCGGCGAGCAGGTCGGGGTCGACCCACAACGCACCGCTGTGGGGCCCGTACCACTTGTAGGGCGAGCTCACGATCGCATCGCAGCCCAGCGCCGCGATGTCGATCCGTCGGTGTGGCGCCAGCGCCACGGCATCGATGAACACCCGAGCACCGACCGCGTGAGCGGCATCGATGATCGGCTTGAGATCGGGTGCCGTGCCGAGCAGGTTCGATGCGCCGGGGAGGGTGACCCACCGTGTGCGCTCGTCGATCAGGTCGATCACCAGCTCGGGAGGCAACGTGCCGGTCGCCGTGTCGAACGGTGCGAGCACGTGTTCGGCGCCCGCAGCCTGGCAGGCGTAGCGCCACGGAGACACGTTCGCCTCGTGGTCGAGGCGGGTGCCCACCACGCGATCGTCCGGGCCGAGCGTGGCCGACACGGCGCGGGTGAACGCGAAGGTGAGCGTCGTCATGTTCGCGCCGAAGCACACCCCCGTCGGATCGGCGGAGAAGAGCTGCCCGACCATTGCCCTGGCTCGGTGCACCAGGTCGTCGGAGATCTGCGAGGCCTCGAACCAGCCACCCCCGCATGCCATGGAGGTGCTGCGCATCCAGGCCGATGCGGCTTCGATGGCGACATCGACCATCTGTGTGCCCGCCGGTGCGTCGAAACGGGACCACCCGTCGGCGACGCCCGGGAAACGATGGCGGATCGAGGTGTGTGTCATGACGCGTCCGATCGACGAAGACGTTGGATCATGGCTGGGTGCCATGCGAGGACATGGGCGCCAGGGATCCACCGATCACGGCGGATCGGCGGCAGGCCGAGGGCATCGGAGGGGTGGCTCAGCGAGGCTTGCCGGCGGCCCGGGCGAGGCGTTTGGCCGTACGGCCCCACGGCTCGATCTGGCGAGCATCCAGGTCGCCGACTTCGACGCCATTGGTGAACAGAACCCGATATCGCAGCCAGTTGAAGCCGTTCGCCAGCAGCACCTTGCCCTCGGTGCCCAGCGGCACACCGGGGACGTCGGACATGGTGCGAACCTTGTCGTTGGCGCGGAGTTCGAGCTGATCTGCGTGGGGCTTGG
>JAYUSX010000117.1:0-5293 GCA_043755475.1 Actinomycetota bacterium | reverse complement strand
ATGTCGCGCGGTCGGCCCGGAGGCGTCGGGCCCGTGGGAGTGATCGTGTCGGTCATGACGGATCTTTCGAGTGGTCCGGATGGTGGGGTGCCGCCATCGCCGCTGGGGTCGGCATCGGCGGTGCCGTCGCTCAGCTTCTGATCTGCTACCGGCCCGCACCCTCGAAAGATCCGTCATGACCGACACGATCACTCCCACGGGCCCGACGCCTCCGGGCCGACCGCGCGACATCCGCACTCGCACGATGGGGTCGACCATCGCACGTGTGGGTGTCACCGTGGTCGTGTTGGCGATCGTCGCCATGTGGGTCTACGCGTTCGGGTTCGCCGAGAAAGAGGGCGTGTACGTCATCGAGGATCGAGCCTGGTCCGAACGAGCCCAGGGCATCTGCGAGAGCTACGAGCAGCGCCGACTCGTGCTCAGGGACATGGACGAGGGCTACATCGCCAACCCCACCAACGAGCAGATGCTGCAGCGTGCCGACGTGGTCGACCAGGCGACCGACATCATCGAAGCCGAACTGGCCGAGGTGTTCGCGGTCCTGCCCGACGGCGCGCGCGACCGGCAGGTCGCGGCCGAGTACGAGGGGTTCTACCGAATCCTCATCGGCGATCGTCGGGCCTACACCGCGCGGCTGCGCAACTTCGACCTCACCCCCTACCTCGAGACGAAGGTCGATGGTGGCCCGGTGACCAACGTCCTCCTCGACTTCACCACCGCCAACAGAATGAAGCGCTGCGCACCTCCCGGCGAACTCGGCGGCGATTCGCTCTGAAGGAAGACGGTCGGAGGGTGCCGCACACGACCAGCCTGGCTCCCGACTCAGGCCCGCTGCCAACCCGAGCCCGCCACGTACCGACGGATCACCTTGGCTGGATTGCCGGCTGCCACCGAGAACGACGGAATGATGCCGGTGACCACCGAGTTCGCCCCGATCGTGACGTGTTCGCCGATCTGGGCGCCCGGCAGGATCACGGTCCCGTGGCCGATCCACGACCCGTTGCCCACCGACACGGGGCGCTCCGGCATGGTCTGACTCGAGATCGGCATGCTCACGTCCTCGTAGCCGTGGTTCTGGTCGGTGATGTAGACGTGGTGGCCCGTCCAGACGTCGTCGCCGATCTCGACCGAGAAGTGGCCGACGATGCCCGACCCCTTCCCGATGAGGCACCGGTCGCCGATGCGGACCACGGGATCACTGAGGCACACCTGCCCCGGGACCATGCCTGCCGACAGCGTGCTCTGCGGGCCGATCATCGTGCCCTCTCCGATGTGGATGTAGCGCTCGTTGAAGATCGTGTTGGTGGGGAAGCAGATGATGCTGCCCTGACCGAACGCGCCGAACCCTCGTCCGGTGGAGCTGTTCGGTCCGATGGCGCCCCAGCGCCCGATGGTCTCCCACGCCCGGCGGATGGCGACACCGGCGAGGTCGTGTCGCCGCGTCACGGGCGGTGACACTAGTCAAGGCCACCCCGACTACGTTCGGTTCGTGACTCAGATCTCCGCTCCGATCCACACTCCCCTCGGCAGGATGCACGGCTTGGTCCGAGACGGCATCCATGTGTTCAAGGGCATTCCCTACGCCACGGCCGACCGCTTCGAACCTCCGATCGCCGTCGCGGGATGGGATGACGAGTTGGACGCCACGGCCTACGGACCGCAGTGCCCGCAGCTGTTCGGCATGCTGGAACAAGCCCTCGGCGGTTCGAGCCTCCCGTCGGGCGAGGACTGCCTGCGTGTCAACGTGTTCACACCGGGGTGCGACGGCGCCGAGCGGCCGGTGATCGTGTGGATCCACGGTGGAGCGTTCACGACGGGCACGGGCTCCATGCCCTGGTACGACGGTTCACAGCTCGCTCGGCGCGGCGACGTGGTGGTGGTCACCATCAACTACCGGCTCGGAGCACTCGGATTCAGCGGACGCACGAACGCCGGCCTGCGCGACCAGGTGATGGCGCTCGAGTGGGTGCAGGCTCAGATCGCAGCGTTCGGCGGAGACCCCGGCAACGTCACGCTCGCGGGCGAGTCGGCCGGAGGAGCGAGCCTGGTGGCGTTGATGGCCGTGCCGGCCGCCGAGGGCCTGTTCCACGGCGCCTTTGCGATGAGCCCGTCGATCGGCCAGCTCCGCAGCGGAGAGCGAGCCGACGAGGCACTCGCCGAGTACCTCGCGACCGCCGGCGTCGACTCGCTCGACGAGCTCCGCGACGCTCCGATCGAACGGATCCTCGACGCACAGGGCACGGTGCTCCGGCGCCATCCCGGTGGAGGGCTCACCGACTTCTCGCCATGCGACGACGGCGTGCTCGTGCCCTCCCCCATCCTCGACGCCGCGGCGCGCCATCCGGCTCGACTCGTGCTCGGCACCACCCGCGACGAGATGCAACTGTTCACCACGTTCAACCCGACGTACGCCGACTTCGACGACGACACGTTGTCGGCTCAGCTGCATCGGCAGTTCGGCGACCGGGCTGATGACGCACGGCGGCGCTATGCCGCAGTGCGACCACAGGCGTCACCGCTGCAACTGGCCAGCGCCGTGCAGACCGACGAGGCCTTCCGAGTGCCGGCGCGCCGGCTCGCCGAGGCGCGGCTGCATGCCGGCACCGAGGCCTGGATGTACTGGTTCACCTGGGCGTCCACCGCGTTCCACGGGCGTCTCGGCTCGTGCCATGCGGTCGACATCCCGTTCGTGTTCCACAACCTCGATCGAAAAGGGGTCGCCCAGTTCACGGGCGAAGGCGCCGACCGCATTCCGGTTGCCGACGCGTACAGCGCAGCGTTGGTGCGTTTCGCCCACCATGGCGACCCGGGATGGGATCGCTACGAGACCACGAATCGCACGACCCGCCTGTTCGACGTGGGCAGCACGGTCGTGAGTGATCCGGAGTCCGAGATCAGGGAGCTGTGGCCGTGATCGGCGACCCGACCATCAGCTGGTCCGAGCGCCAGGCGATCGTCGATCTGTCGTCTGGCTATGCGGCCGGGATCGATCATCGCGACTGGGGTCTGTTTCGCAGCATCTTCACCGATGTCTGCGAGTTCGACTTCTCGTCGTGGAGCGGCCGCCCGGCCGCGGCGATGGCCGCAGACGACTGGGTGCAGGCGGTGAGGGCCGTGAACGGCAACTTCGACGCCACGCAGCATCTGATGTCGAACCACCGGATGCAACGGGTGGACGACGACACGATCATCGCGGTCAACGAGATGCAGGCCCAACACTGGTTCGCCGGCGACTCGATGGCATCGTTCGGGCGGGCGGCCGAGTCGGCCTGGTGCCTGCTCGGAGGGCACTACACCAACCGCTGCACTCGGGTCGGCGGTGACTGGCGGATCATGTCGTGTCAGCTGACGGTCCGCTGGAGGACGGGCGACGAAACGATCTTCGCCCTCGCCCGCCAACGCTCCCGCTGAACCCGACCGCGATGAGAGATGAGTGGCGGTAGCGCACTCATCTCTCATCACGGTGTGGGATCACCTACGGTGGCGCGAGATGGCAGCACGCAGTACCTCCGACGGCTCGATCACCGACGTTCCGGGCGTTCGAGTCGGGCACGTGACCGCGAGGCAGCGGGGTTGGCGGACCGGCACCACCGTGGTGCTCACCGCTGCGGGAGCCGTCGGTGGGGTCGACGTGCGTGGTGGCGGACCGGGCACGCACGAGACCGACCTGCTGCGTCCCGAGAACCTCGTGCAGCACGTGCATGCGATCTGTCTCACCGGAGGCAGCGCGTACGGTCTGGCCGCAGCAGGCGGCGTGATGGCCGAGTTGGAACATCGCCGGATCGGATTCCCTGTCGGCGCCGAACCGTTGTCGGGCGTGGTACCGATCGTGCCGGCAGCGGTGATCTACGACCTCGGCCGCGGCGGGGTCTTCGCGAATCGGCCCGACGCGTCATTCGGTGCACGCGCGGTCCGCGCCGCACGAACGTCCGTCGGCGAAGGCGCTGTCGGCGCGGGCACGGGCGCGATCGCCGGCTCGTTGCAGGGCGGCGTGGGCACGGCGAGCCACACATGTCCGAACGGTGTCGTCGTGGGCGCGATCGCCGTCGTGAACTCGGTCGGGGCGGTCATCGACCCAACCACCTGCCTGCCCTGGATCGCCTCGTCACATCGACTTCGCCGACCGAGTGCGGCCGACCGGTCAGCGCTCGCGGCTCGCCTCGAACTCGTCCGCGCTCCGCTCAACACCACGATCGGCGCGGTCGCCACGTCGATGGCGCTCACCAAGGCCGAGTGCTCGAAGATGGCAGGCGTCGCCCACGACGGGATGGCTCGGGCGATCCGCCCCGCGCACACGCTGTTCGACGGCGACACCGTGTTCGCGCTCTCCACCGGCATCGGCGCACCCGGCCCAACGGATGCGCTGGCGGCGCGAGCCCGCGCCGTCGAGCTCAACGCCGTGTTCGAAGCCGCTGCCGACTGCTTCGCGATCGCCTGCACCCGGGCGATCGTCGAAGCTCGTTCGTTCCCTGGCGGGCCACCCTCGTTTCGCGACCTGTGCCCGTCGGCGGTGACGTCACGGTGAGTCGAACGGACGTCACCTCCGATCTGGCACGTCCGGTCCAACGCTTCGACGGCGATCGCTGACGCCGACGTGCGTTGGGTCGCACGAGGTGCGCAAGTAGGTTGCCGGCCATGGTGCGGCCCGAACTGATCGACACCCCCGACGCGATGCGTGCGTGGTCGGAGGGCCACCGTCTCGCCGGGAGGCGCGTCGGCCTGGTGCCCACCATGGGGGCGCTGCACGAAGGCCACCTCGCGCTCGTACACGCAGCACGAGCACACAGCGATGTCGTCGTGGTGTCCGTGTTCGTCAACCCGCTCCAGTTCAACGTGCGCGGGGACTTCGACCGCTACCCGCGCCCCATCGACGACGACCTCGACGCCTGCGCCGCAGCCGGTGTCGATGCGGTGTACGCACCCATTGCGGCGGCGATGTACCCCAACGGGTTCCAGACGCACGTCGAGCCGGGACCGCTGGCCGACCGGCTGGAGGGCGAGCACCGGCCCGGACACTTCCGCGGGGTCACCACCGTCGTCACGAAGTTGTTCGCCGCGGTACGTCCGCACGTCGCCGTGTTCGGTCAGAAAGATGCCCAGCAGTTGGCGATCATCCGCCGGATGACCCTCGACCTCGACCTCGGCATCGACATCGTCGGACTGGCCACCGTGCGCGAGCCGGACGGCCTGGCGATGAGCAGCCGAAACCGCCGGCTCGATCCTGCATCTCGAGCCGCGGCGGTGTGCGTGTCGCGGGCGCTCGGAGCCTCCGAGGCGTTGGCGCACGTTGGGG
>JAYUSX010000116.1:0-5303 GCA_043755475.1 Actinomycetota bacterium | reverse complement strand
CTCATGCGTCTTGATGGCCACCGCTGACGGCCAACGAATCTCGGTGGCAACTGGCTCGACCTCACCGGTGTCGCTCCCGCATCGGGGCAGTGTCACCGACTAGCGCAATACCATCCGTTCGGATCTCACGGACGAACGGCGACTTTCCATGAACGGCCTTTCGCCACGACACTGGCGTGTGCTCGACGAACTGCATATCGTTCCCGGTCCACGAACGCACGTCGGTCTGCAGTTGCGCCAAACGAGTGTGCAGCTCCGGTGATTCAAGGTCCTCGGCGACAATCAGCACGTCGATGTCCGATTCGCCGTCCGCATCACCGCGAGCAACCGAACCGAACAACCAGGCGCCTTCCAGGTCGGACCACTCGGAGAGTCGCTCACGTAGACGGCGGATCAGCTCACCTCGCAGGCCAGCGAGCATGCGCAACGGTCCCACGGCCATGTGGTGCTCGTTGAGCAGCACCATCGACGAACGGCCTGCCACCGTCTCGTTCACCAAACCTGCCCGGATGAGGTCCTCGATCACGGCGCTGGCATTACCCGGCGCGACGTCTGCAGAAGCGGCAAGCTGCCGTCGAGTGACCGGCTGTTCCAACCGGGCCAGCACCTGCAGCAGCGCTCCACGAACGGCCGGAGCCACGTCGAGAACCGGTGCGCCGAGATTCATCTTCCGAGCCTATCGAACGCTTGATCCGTTAGCGGATCATATGATCCGATTGTCGATCACCGCGCCAACGCTCGGCAAATCGATCGTGGCAAAGTCGATGTGGCTAGATATTCGCGACCGAAAGCGCCATACTGCTCACATGGAAGCAGGAGTAAGGGAGCTAAGAGATCGCCTGAGCCACTACTTGAACGTGGTGCGGGACGGCCAGGAGGTGACCGTGACCGACCACGGCAAGGCAGTGGCCCGGCTCGTACCGCTGGACCAACCCCGGGCCCTTGATCGCCTCGTTGCCGAGGGGTTGGTCACCCCCGCACCGGCGGCCAAGCGGTCGCGGACACCCCTACGCATCACGGCCAAGGGAACTGTCAGCGACCTCGTGGCCGAACAGCGGCAGTGATCGCCTACTTCGACACCTCCGCGGTGATCCCGCTGCTGATCGGTGAGCCTTCGTCGGCCACTTGCGCGCGAATGTGGAACGAAGCCGCCCGGAGCGTCAGCGTCCGACTGCTCTATCCGGAGGCGCGCGCAGCGCTCGCCAGGGCCGAGCGGATGGGACGAATCACCAAACGCCAGCACGAGGTCGCCGTCGCAGAACTGGAGACGATCATCACGGAGATCGACCACGTCGAGATCACCGCCCAGTTGGCCCGCAACGCTGGCGACCTCGCCGAAGCCCACCAACTGCGTGGCTACGACGCCGTTCACCTCGCCGCCGCCATGGCCGCGCTCGATGCCGAACTCGTCCTGGTCACCGGCGACAACGACCTGGCCGTCGCCGCTCGAGCGCAGGGCCTGGCAGTCGCGCTCACCAGTTGACGCGCTGCCGCGGCGTTGCCGACCTCGATGAGCCGGAGGTCATGAACCGCGCCTGGCGATGAGGGCACGGAGCCAACGAGCTGCGTACTTTCTGCGAACTCCACCTCGCGACTGACCTGCAGCGTCGCAGGTCAGAGGCCATGAATCGACCGCACTCCGACGTTCCGCGTCAACGTGTAGCAGGGGTTTCGCGGCCTGGACAGTCGCGTCGATAGTGCTCTGACCTGGTCTTCTGCGTCCTTCTGGGTGCGTTCCGTGGAGTCCGAGACTCACCTATGGTTTCGCCATGTGTGAGGTGAACCCACTGGCAGTCACTGATGTCCGCCCCTTCGTTCCGGCACAGGACTTCCAGCAGTCCCTGGCGTTCTACACGGCGCTCGGATGGACAGCGCTCTGGAGCGACGGGGAAGGGCTTGCGCTGTTGTCGCTCGGCGGCCGTCAGTTCATGCTGCAGGATTTCTACGTCAAGGACTGGGCCGAGAATTCGATGCTGGTCGTCGAGGTCGCGGACGCGGCCGCGTGGTATCGCCATGTCGAGCGTGCCCTCGCCGACGGGGACTTCGGCAACGCGCGTGTTGCCGCGCCTGAGCAGAAGGACTGGGGTGCAGTGGTGACCTACGTGTGGGACCCCTGCGGCGTACTCCTGCACTTCACACAGCTGGACCGCTCAGCCGTGTCCTGACGCTCGGTCGCTGGCGACGGGGTGCTCGTCCCCGATCGCTGATGTACGTTTCATCGATGGGCGATCTCCGGTTCGATCAGGTGAACATCGTCGTTCCGGACGTTGTCGGTGCAGCTCACTTTCTGCGAGCACTCGGAGCGGGGGTCGACGCGGTCGCTAATGAGTGGGCCGAGTGGACACCTCACCATGTGGGGTTTCCGACCGTGGCCGAAGGGTTCCACGCCGACGTCGACAGTCCCGCCTTCGCGTCCCACTGGGGCGGGTTGCCCGAGGACTTCTCAGGCGTGGTCGTCAACCTTCGCGCGGACGACCGCAAGGCGGTCGATGTCACGTTCGAACGCGCACTGGCGCTCGGAGCAGAGGGGTTGCGAGCTCCGTACGACGCCTTCTGGGGAGCCCGCTACGCCGTCGTACGAGGCCCCGGTCCCATCGTCGTCGGCGTCATGAGCCCGACCGATCCGACCGCCCGCACAGCGGGACCGGAAGTGTCCGACTTCACCTGAACCGCGATCGCCACGGGTTCAGCGCTCTTCGTAGATCCCTTCGGAGCGGATCCGCGAGTTGAGCTCCTCGAGATAGCGAGCTTCATCGAGGTCCGCGAGCACCACCTCTTCACCGGTCCAGCTCGACAGGTGCATCGCGTTGGCCAGCCGGACACCGTGCATCCCGTCGGCCCCAGGGGCGATCAAGGCGGTGCCGTCGAGGACGTTCGCAGTGAAGTTGCGCAGCACGTCGACGTGCTGCTCGCCCCACTTCGACCGGTAGGTCTTGGTCTCCGTCGTCATCCACTTCGACGTGTCGGCCTTGCCGCGGAAGAGATCGGCGACGTCGACTGCGGTCATCGAATCGCTGAGGCTGCGCTCGTCACTGGTGAGGCGGGTGATCGTCACCGTCGAGGAGTCGTCGACCACGATCTTGCCGCGATCGCAGAGGATCTCCAGCCGATCGGTACCGATGACGTCGTGGGTGCACGTCAGGAACGATCCTGTCGCTCCGTCACCGAAGTCGACCAGCGCATGCACCTCGTCTTCGACCGCGATGTCGCGCCGGAACCCGAACCCCGCTTTCGCGACGACGCTCTTCGGCACACCGCACAACCACTGCCACAGATCGAGCTGATGGGGCGCCTGATTCACCAGGACGCCACCGCCTTCGCCGCCCCATGTGGCGCGCCATGCGCTCAGGTCGTAGTAGGCCTGCGGTCGCCACCAGTTCGTGATGATCCAACTCGTGTGCCGGAGCGCTCCCAGCTCGCCGCTCGCCAGCAGCGCTTCGAGGTCCTTGTACAACGGATTCGTTCGCTGGTTGAACATGATCCCAAAGGTGAGATCCGGCTTCGACGCAGCGACGTCGATCAGTTCGTCGACCTGCGCGGTGTAGACCGCAGCCGGCTTCTCCACCAAGGCGTGAAGGTCGTGGCGCAGCGCGGCGATCGCCACGTCCGGGTGCAGGAAGTGCGGCACCGTGGTCACGACCGCGTCGACCTCGCCACTCGTGATCAGGTCGACGTAGTCCTCGAAGAACGGCACCCCGAACGCATCGGCGACCGCGTGCTTGGCGGGATCGATGTCGCTGACCCCACCGAGCACCATGCGATCGACCTTGCCGTCAGCGATCAACGAGGCGTACATGCCTCCCTGCGCTCCGAGACCGACGATGCCGAGACGAACGACGTTGGACACTGGGACTCCTGTGATGGTTGCAAGGTGGTGAGGGCAGAGCACGAATGCTCAGCCCAGGAACGCCAGCGCACGCCGGGCCCATTCGTACGATCGCCGCGTCGACTCGAAGCGATCGTCGATGCTCGGCTCGTCGACGTCGATCATGTAGTCCCCCTCGTAGTCGGCCGGCATCGCCGAGAGCACGGCATCGAAGTCGACGACACCGTCCCCCGGTTCGGTCCACAGCCGCTTGGTCGCTTGAGTTGCGCCGTACGACATGCCGGCCCGCCGTGCCGGATCGAGGTAGTCGGCGAATGCGTCCTTGAGATGGATCGCGCCCACGCGGTCGCTGTGCCGACGGATAGCGACAGCGGGATCCGCGCCTCCCCAAACGAGGTGGCCTGTGTCGGGAACCGAACCCGAGCAGATCGGTGCCGATCGATGCGAGGGCACGGTCGATCTCGTCGGACGTCTCGCAGACGCCGCCGATGTGGTTGTGCAGCAGGGCGCGGACACCCTCTCGCCGGAAGGCGTCGCACACCGCGCCGAGGTTGTGGATGCACAACTCGATTCGATCCTCGCGGAAGTCGGCGCCGATCCCCGGCACAGCCATGCGGGCAGGGATCATCATCGACGACACCATCGCTCGGTCGAGCCCGAGCGCGGCTTGCTGCGCTGCGAACGCCCTGGCCCGATCGAGCTCGACTGCCATGTCGACCGTCTCGTCGAGCGCCGAATTGAACAGGCTGACCGACGGCGCAAGGCCGAAGGCTCCGATCCATGCCACGTACTCGTCGACCGACATCAGCGGCGGAACGTCGGCCTTCACCGCCGTATACCCGAGTTGCTGGAAGTGAGCGAACGCCTCCTCCAGCACCGCAGGCGAGCGGTCGATCTTGCCATCGCGCAACCAGTAGGCGATCGGGTTGATCGCCAGACGGAGTGCGGCGGTCGCTCACCGGAACGGCACGCCTTCGTCGCTCAGCAGGGCGACGAAGCCAGCGTGCGCCCGGCGCCAGAGCTCCGGACCGCACTGTCCGCCGAACGCATCGAAGCTCCCCAGATGGGGCTCGATCGAGAAGTAGCCGGCGAAGCCGTCGGCATGAAGCGCCCGGACGATCTCGCGGATCTCGCCCTCTCCCTCGCCCGCGACACGAACGTCGCCGGTACCGAATACCGCGTCCTTGATGTGCACATACTCGATGTAGGGGCGCACCATCGCATAGGCGTCGGTGAACGGTCGGACGCCACACTGGACATAGTTCGCGGGATCGAAGGCCAGACGCAGGTGTGACGAACCGACCGACTCGACGATGTCGAGGCACCGGTGCGGCACGTCGCCGTAGATGTCCTTTTCGTTCTCGTGCACGAACACGACTTCGTGCCGCTCGGCCACGTCGGAGAGTGCGGCCATTCGTCGCAGCACCTCGTCGCGATGCACGTCGGGATCGTCGCCGTTCGGCATGAAGAACGAAAA
>JAYUSX010000115.1:0-5307 GCA_043755475.1 Actinomycetota bacterium | reverse complement strand
CTACCACACCGTGTGAGGTCAGCGATCCGTGTGGAGCTCGGGTGCTTGCCCGGTCACCCGCGCTCCGGCGGCCGAACCGTTACTCCACGGTGCCGTAGGCCCCCTGGTCACTGGCTGCCGTCGCCGCCACCACTTCGGTGATCGACGCTCGGCGTGCCGATCACCATCCATCCACTCTCGTTGGCCTGGGTCTCGTGCACGCCGGGCGCGCACCGGCCCGGGGCCGAGATCGTGGCCCCGGGCCGGTGTGCGGCGTGAGGTGTCTGTGAGTCAGCCAGGAAGGCCAAAGGCCAGGAGGCCCTGGTTGTCGTTCGGGAGGAAGCTGAAGGCGTCGTACCCTGTCCCCCAGAACACCTGGCCGTTGGAGATCGCTGCACCTCCGAGGCAGCTGGCGCCACTCGGGTAGTCCCACAACTCGGCGCCCGTTGCGGCGTCCATGGCGTACATGTGACCGTTGATGTCCATCGAACACGCGTACACGACACCGTTGGCGGCGCTGACCGGACCCATACCACGGTCAAAATTGGGGTCCGGACGCTCCCACAGGATCGCGCCCGTTGTTGCATCGAGAGCACTCCAGCCGCCCCAGTTCACGGTGCCGCCGCCGCCCTGAAGGGTCCACGGCTTGAACTGGCTGTTCGAGTTGCCGACGTAGATGCGCTTGCCGTCAGTGGCCGATCCCCACTGGAGGCCACCGGCCACACCGCCAGGCGACACCTGCGTGCTCCACACCACCTGACCGGTGTCCGGATTCAGCGCCCAGTACGTGCCGCTCTTCTGACCGGCACCGATGAGGTCGCGCTTGGCATTCCCCGTGCCGACGGTGAACAGCGACGGCCCCTGGCCGAAGTCGTAGTCCGGGCCCTGGGCATCAGGACAGTTCGGCGTTTCGTCGTCGAAGCCCGGTATCGGGAGACCACACGACACGTTCCAGATGTCCGAAGGCAAAGCTCGGGCGCTCCACTTGATCGCACCGGTGCTGAGATTCAGCGCGAGGATTGAATCGAAGTGGTTGCCGGGGTCAAGGCACGACGGCGGACTGGCGCCACCCAGGATGCACGCAGTCACCGCTGCGGGCACGGAGTAGTTGTTGCCGGTTGCGATGTAGAGCTGGTTGCGCTTCGGATCGACGACCGGGGTGCTGCCCCACACCGCGTTGCCGGTGTAGCCGTCGTTCGCCGGGCCACCCGAAACCGGCGGCGCCGTGTAGGTGCGCCAGAGGATGGCCCCCGTGGTGACGTCGAGGGCCATGATGCTGCCCCGGAAGAAGCAGCAGTATGCGGTCGGCAGGAATCGCGCCCACAGCTCCTCGAAGGATGCGACCCCGACGTAGGCGATGTTTCCATGCACCACGGCCGATTGCGTCACGATCGGCGCGACATCGGAGAACGTGGTCTTCCACTTCAGCGCGCCCGTGTTCTTGTCGATGCCGAGGATGTTGCCGTGGTCGACGAACGGGCCCAGCTTGCCCAGCTGGTCGCCAAGGATCAGGGTGTTGCCGGCGATGGCCGGCGTGGCCCGTGCATGGTCGCCGGCCTCCAGCCCGTAGTCCGTCGTGAAGTTCTTCTGCCAGCGCACAGCCCCGGTGTCGCGATTCACGGCGTAGAGGTTGCCAGCGAAGTCCGGCACATAGACGGTGGTGCCATCCACCGCGGGGGTCGCTGAGACGTCGCCAGGCGTGGACAGCTTCCACAGCAACTCGAGATCGCCGGCGTTGTCGACGCCGATCTTGCGCTCAGACGCGTTGTAGCGGGTGTTGTCGGTGTTCTGCCCGGAACTGGTCCAGTTCGCCCCGCCACCTGGTGCGCCGTACGCCACCGACGCCGTCAGCAGCACGATCGTCACGGACAGGGCAATGCTCCCAACGTGCCGAGCTCTCGTTTCTCTCATGGTGTTCTCCAACTCGTGTCAGAGGTGCACGACGCACCTCCGGCCACTGTCGCAAACGGTGCGCAACCGGCGGGCAACCGACAAGCAACCGGTGAGCAACCGACAAGCAACCGGTGAGCAACCGGTGAGCAACCGGCGAGCAACCCCTCACGGAACGGAGGCACTCCGGCGCTCAGTAGTGTCGCGTCCGCCAATCGATCGGGCGGTCGATGGCGTTCGAATGCGAGGGCGAGTGGACATCCAGCTGTTGGGCGGGGTGAAGATCACAGGGCCGAAGGGAGTGGTGCCGAACGCTATGTTCGGTGGCCGCCGAGCACGGGTCATGTTCGCCGTGCTGGCCTGGGAGTACCCGGCCTCGATCGATCAACACGACCTGGCCGATGTGCTCTGGCCGGGGCCACTGCCGAGAACGTGGCGACCGGCGTTGCGATCGGCGTTCAGCCACATCCGCGCCGCCCTAGCAGCGACCGGCTGTCCCGAAACGTCGGTCGACGCTTCGGAAGGCACTGCCAGGCTCCTCCTGCCCCCCGACGTGGCAATCGACATCGCTCGGGCACGCGACGACGTGGCCGCCGCCACCGCGACGACCGACCCTCGGCGGGCGATCGTCACTGCGCGTGCCGCGCTGGCCGTGCTCAGCGGCCCGCTCTTGGCCAGCGAAGCCAGCCCGTGGGTCGAGCGTCGTCGTGACGAGTTGCTCCAACTGCGCCTCGTCGCACTTCACGCGCTCTCGACCGCTCTCGTCGCAACGGGTGAACCAGAGCTGGCCATCGCGGCCGCGACCGAGGCAGTACGCCTCCAGCCGTTCCGAGAGCCCGGGCACCGGGCGCTCATGGTCGCGCACGCAGCGAACGGCGACCGGACAGATGCCCTCCGTGTCTATGCCAGGCTGCGCACGCTCCTCGTCGAAGAGATGGGCCTCGACCCGTCTCCCGAGACTGAGGAGCTTTATGTGGACCTGCTCCGCGGGGGCGGCCAGATGAGGCTTCCGGCTCTCCGGCCAATCGGTGTGGTCCCGGCCCGTCGACCGGAAGGTCTGGACAACGAAGCCGATGCCCTCGCCAACTGGTGGGCCGGCGTGGCGAGCGGCGGCCGCTCCGTACTCGCGCTCGGCGGCACCCTGGGTGCCGGCAAAACAACGCTGGCCGCAGGATTGGCGTCCGCCGCGGCTGCGGAGGGCGCCGTGGTGTTGTGGATCGATGGCGCCGATGCAGACGGAATCAATCTGCTCGAACAGGGAACCGTGACGAACAGCCCACGACTGCTCGCGGTCATCGATGACGCCCACTGGATCGGAGGCCCCGTCTCGCGGGTGCTCGGCATCGTCACATCTCGATCTGCACATCAGCGGGGCTTGGTGCTGATCCACCGCACCGAGCAATTGACGATCGGTGATCCGCTCGTTGAGCTGTTCGGCGATCTGGTCGCCCTCGGTCGACTCGACCATCTCGTCGTCGGACCACGCACTGCACCCCAGATCACCGCGATCGCCGCAACGATCTGGGGTGTGCCCGCCAGCGCGGGCCTACGTCACCTGGGCGAGTTCGTTGCCGATGAAGTCGGGGGCAACCTGGGCTTCGCTGCGGAGTGGCTGCGTGGTCTGCGCGACGCCGGTTACCGACCGGAAGCGAGCGTCGATCTTGACCAGTTGGCCGTACCACCCACCGTCAAGGATCTCGCGGGACGCTGGTTGCGGGAGATGCCCGCAGAACACGTCGATGTGCTGACCGTCGCAGCGTTGCTTGGGAGTCCGTTCCCACTCGACCAGCTCGCCGCAATGAACCCGGTTGTCGCTCAGGACGCGGTTGAGCAAGCGATCGCTCGGGGTGTCCTCACGTCAGCCACACCCGATGGCCACTGTTGTTTCGTGCACCCGATCATTTCCCGCATCTTGCGCGAGCAGAGCCATCTGCGCCGACAGCGATTGCCTTCCGAGCTGGCATCGACCGACTCCTGGACCCACGGTCATTCCACGGTGCCGTAGGCCCCCTGGTCACCTGAAGCGGCTGCCGCCACAACTTCAGCGATCGACGCTCGCAGGTCGGCGACGAATGCGTCGATCTTGCCGTCATGGACGGCGTTCACCGTGAAGTGCAGCGACGGCGGCGGACCTTGCCGATCGACGTACCAACCTCGTCGCCAGACTGCGTCGGCAACGGCGAAAACGTCGAGCGCCTCCGGATCGGTGGCGCCGACGGCCAACAACGTCGCCTCCGGTCGAGCCCGCAGCGACAGTTCGGGTGTCGCCTCGACCGCGGCGGCAAGCTGTTCGCAGGCACGGCGTGCAGCGGCGGTCACCCGCAGATAGCCGTCGTCGCCGAGGTAGTGCAGTACCGCCCACGCGGCGCCCATCGCGCCGCCGCTCTTCGTACCGAGCACGCCGGACGAGCCGTAGAACCCACCGAGCCAGTTGTCGGTGAGGAAGGTCTGATAGGCGCGCAGCTGCTTCGACCGATGCATGATCACCGAGGCGCCCTTGGCCGTGTAGCCGTACTTGTGCAGGTCGACGGAGATGCTGGTCACCCCGGGCACTTCGAAGTTCCACGGCGGGATGTCGTGGCCGAGACGGCGGAGGTAGGTCAGGGTCACTCCACCCATGCATGCGTCGACGTGGCAGTTGATGTCGCGTTCGGCCGCAAGCGCAGCGATGCCGGGGATCGGGTCGATCACGCCCTGTGGGTACTGCGGTGCAGAACCGACGACGAGCACGGTGTCGTCGTCGATCGCTGCCGCCATCGCGTCAACGTCGGCCTTCCAGTCTGCGCCCACCGGCACGCGGCGGCTCTCGAGCCCGAAGTAATAGCAGCCCTTCTCGAACGCGGCATGAGCCGAGGTGGGAAGCACCACGTTGGGTCGGGTGATGTCGCGTTCCTTGCGTCCACGCTCGCGAGCTGCCTTCACGGCCAACAGCAAGCTCTCGGTGCCGCCGGTGGTCATGAAACCGGCTCCTTCCGTGCCGGCGTTCAGCCACTCGGCCACGATGCCGACCACGTCTGCCTGGATCGCGCGCAGGCTCGGGAACGCGTCGGTGTTGAGCGCGTTCTCCGAACTGAAGCGTCGGTAGGCCTCCTCGGCGACGGCGACCACGTCGTCGCCTGCGTTGTAGGCGAGCGTGAACGCGCGGCCGTCGCGCCAACGAACGTCGTTGGCCTTCATCAGGTCGAGTCGGTCGAAGATCTCGTCACGGCCGAGGCCGATACTGGGGAGCGCCATGGTCCCGAAACTAACCTCGTCAGGTGCCCGACCGCTCTCCCTTCCTGCTCGACCCGGATGTCGTCTTCTTGAACCACGGTTCGTTCGGCGCGGTTCCCTCGCCGGTGTTCGAGCGGTACCAGCAACTGCAGCTCGACATGGAGCGCCAACCGGTGGAGTGGCTGCAACGCCGAGCAGAGCCGATGCTGGCCGACGCACGCATGT
>JAYUSX010000114.1:0-5315 GCA_043755475.1 Actinomycetota bacterium | reverse complement strand
AGGCGTACCCGAACCGGGTGGGCAGGCCGGTACGGCGCTCGCTGATGCGAGGGAACTCGGCCGCGATGTCGGAGATCTGCTCGTCGGTCACCTTGCCGGTGTCGAGATCGATCACCCATCGCCACGGCATCGGCTCGCGTGCGGCACCGGGGTTCTCGAAGTTGAACCCGCCGGGCATGTCCGACATGCGCGGCGCGCGGATCTCGATCGTGTTGCCGGTCTCCCATGCGTTGAAGAAGTGGACGACGTAGCAGTTGTCCATCTCGAACCAGCGCACGTCGGCGCCAGAGCCGCCACGGGGGATGATGCCCACCCGCGTGCCGTTCTCGGGCATCCACCTCATCGGCTCTCCACCCGCGAGGATCCGCTCGAGGTCGAACACCGCAGGAGCATCGAAGAAGATCGCGTAGTTCTGCGTGACCACGAAGTCGTGCATCATCACCGGGGCGGGGATGTCGATCTCGGTGGTGTTCGTCAACTCGCCCGCAGCGTTGACCTCGGAGTAGCGAAGGTAGGGAGCCATCGGGCTGTAGCCGAAGAAGAGCATGTCGCCGGTGACGGGATCGATCTTGGGATGCGCGGTGAACGGACCCTGCAAGCGGCCGTCGAAGTCGTGCTCGCCGATGGTGTTGAGGTCGCGGTCGAACTCGGTGGGTGCGCACGCCTCGACCATCGTGAAGTACCGGCCGGCATGCCGCACCGTCGCGGTGTTGGCCGTGTTCTTCATCATCCCCCCTTCTTCCATCACGTCGGGCTCGGGGAACTGGAAGTTGCTCATGCCGCCGTAGCATGCGCGACCGCGAGCGCGTTCGGCCAGCAGGGCCTTCGACTCGACCCAACGGTTCCGGTACCGGGCCTTGCCGTCTTCCAGGTACACCGCGTGCAGCATGCCGTCGCCGTCGAACGGATGGTAAGCGCCCAGGGGGGCGAACTGCTGGTTCGGCCCGGTGCGCACGAACATGCCCCGCAGCGCAGACGGGATCTCGCCGATCACCGCGAGCTCTCGGTCGTCGCGTTCGTCGGACACCGGCGCCATCAACCCTTGGAGGAATGGCGTCTGCCACGTGTCGATCTGGGTCATTGTCGTTTCCTCCATCGGTCGATCCGGCAGCGCCGGCATCGACGGGTTGGTCGATCCTATGGGTGCGACGACTGGCGATCGGGGTTGGCGCGCCGCCGGAAACCGTGCACCCTGCCGCGACCGAGGCAGCGGTTGGCGCCGAATCGACTGTCCGCAGCAGGATCGTTCACGCTGGGAGTGCGAGCCCGCCGACTGCGCGTTCGGTTTGCGCCCCATGTGCTGCACAATGGCGACGTGAACGAACCTCGCTCCCAACCTGGCTCCGACCCTCGCTCCGAACCTCGCTATGACGTCGTCTGGCCGCAGGCGCCGCTGGGTGTGCAACGCCGGCCACGTGCCGGCCGGCTCGACAGCCTCCGTGGCAAACGGATCGCGTTCGTGTGGGAGTACATGTTCCGGGGCGACGAGCTGTTCCCTGCACTCGAGCAGTACCTGCGCGACACCTACGACGTCGAGGTGATCGGCTACGAGGCGTTCGGCAACACCCACGGACCCGACGAGGGGGCGGTGCTGGCCGAACTGCCACAGAAGCTGCGCGACTGGCGCGCCGACGCGGCGGTGAGCGGCGTCGGGTGTTGAGGCAGCTGTACGCCCGCCGTGATGCGGGCATCGGTCATCGCCGAGAAGGCCGGCGTGCCCACGGTGTCGATCGTGTGCGAAGGCTTCCAACGTCAGGCGCTCGCGACGGGTCGTGGACTGGGTCTCGACGACCTCCCGCTCGCGGTGCTCCGCGGCCACGTGGACACCCAGTCCCACGACGAGATGCTGGCCCTGTTCCTCGAGCACACCGTCGAGCAGATCGTTCGAGGCCTCACCGAGTCGAACCTCGACACCGGCGATGACGGGTTTGCGGAGCCATCCGCGTTCGACATCGTGGCGAGCGGCTCGCTCGACGACGTGCAGCGGATCTTCAGCGACCGCGGCTGGACCGACGGGTCACCCGTCGTGCCGCCGACACTGAATCGTGTCCACGCGTTCCTCGATGGCACGGGCCACGACCCGTTCCGTGTGATCGGTGATGCTCGCCCGTCGGGTCGCGACATGACCGTGTGGTCCGTGGCTGTGAACGCCGTGATGGCCGGGCTCCACCAACAGCACCTCCCCGTCGTGCTGGCCATGGCCGAGGTGATGGCCGACCCGGCGTATGGCGTCGAGCACTCCGGTAACACCACCGGTGCCGACGCGCTCGTGGTGGTGAGTGGATCATCGATCGCCGAGCTCGGCTTCAACAGCGAGGGCGGCGCACTGCGCGAAGGCACGCACGCCAACACCGCCGTCGCCCGATGGCTGCGGTTGTACCTCCGCAACGTGTGCGGCTTCACCGCCGGCGAGCACGACAAGGCCACGTTCGGCAACAGCGCGCGAGTGGTGCTGGCCGAGCACGAAGCCACGCTGGTCGATATCGGCTGGCCGTCGCTCGCCGTCGACCTCGGCGCGCCGGCTGGTGTCGACACGGTGACCATGGCGCGGATGAACAACGGACTGATCATCGGCAGCGTGTTCGGCAGCTCTCCCGGCGAGGTGTTGCCGTACCTCGCCAATGGCCTGGTGCGCGCTACGGGGTGGGAACTGACCCATGTGTTCGGGTTGGGGCACCGCTCGTACCGACCGCTGCTGATTCTGTCTCCGATGATCGCCCGCATGTTCGCCCGCCATGGTTGGTCGAAGGCGGACGTGCAGCGCGGCCTGTTCGAACGCGCCCGCATTCCCGCGGCGACGTTCGAGTCGTTCATCGGCGCCTGGACCAATCTCACCGCGGGCCGGCGAACGTTGGTCGATCTGGTCGCGGCGGGCGTCGTGCCCGAGCTGTTCGCGACGAGCGACGATTCCGATCGCCTCGTGCCGATCGTGACCGACCCGAGCGAGCTGCTGATCGCCGTCGCCGGCGACCCGAACCGCGCCAACGCGTTCGTGCTCAGCAACGACGGTCGACACGGCGACTGGAGGACCGCAACGATCGACCGATCGATCTCGCTCGACCTCGCCTGCCGCATCGACCGTCCCGACCTCTGCGGCTGACCGGCCGGACATGGTCGGACATGGTCGGCTGCTCGATCGAAGGTGAAGATGCCAGGCGCTGCTGCGAGAGATCGCGAGCACGATGCTGCGCTACGCTCGTCCTCAGTCCTGCGGCGGCAGGACGTACGAGTGGGAGCGCACATGCACGGCACGCCCAGAAACACGTCCAGAGACATGCCCAGGCGCGGTCGAGGGGCGCTGCCCGCGGTGATGGCGGCACTCCTCGGCATCGGCGCGATGGTGATCGCACCCGTCGGCACGTCGCCCGTCGGAGCTGCCGTCGCCCCCGGCTACACAGCCGTCACCCCCGAACGCCTGATGGACACCCGGGAGAACCTCGGCGGAACCCTGCTGGTCGGCGGCGCGACCCGCTCGCTGCAGGTCGCAGGGCGAGGCGGCGTCCCGGCCGTGGGAGCGATCGCCGTCGTCTTGAACGTGACGGTCACGCAACCAGCCGCTGCCGGTTACGTCACGGTGTGGCCGTCCGGCGTCACCCGACCGCTGGCATCGAACCTGAACATGACCGCCGGCACGACGGTTCCCAATCTGGTCACGGTCGGGCTCGGCGCTAGTGGACAGGTCGACCTCTTCTCGTCGGCCGACGCGCACCTCGTGGTCGATGTCGTGGGGTGGTACTCGTCGGGTCTGGTGCCTGTCACGCCCGGTCGGTTGATGGACACCCGTGAGGGGCTGGGTGGACTCGTGCTCGGTGCGGGTGAGACGCGGGAGTTGCAGGTCGCCGGTCGCGAGGGCGTGCCGTCTGCCGGCGCGATCGCCGTCGCGCTCAACGTCACCGTCGTCGATCCCACCGGAGCGGGATTCCTCACCGTCTGGCCGTCGGCGACCAGGCCCACGGCATCGAACCTGAACTTCGTCAGTCGGCAGACGATCGCCAATTCGGTGCTCGTCGGCCTCGGACCCGACGGCAAGGTACGGATCTTCAACAGTTCGGGCACGACCGACGTGGTCGTCGATGTGGCCGGTTGGTTCGACAGCGGGTTCTCGTCCGCGGTGCCCGATCGATTGATGGACACACGCGAGGGGCTCGGTGGGCCGGTGTTCGGTCCCGGAGAGACACGCGATCTTCAGGTGCTCGGTCACCACGGGGTGCCGGCCACGGGCGTGGCGGCAGTGGCGTTGAACGTCACCGCCACGGAGCCCTCCAGCTCTCCGTTCATCACGGTGTGGCCTGCCGGCATCCCTCGGCCGAAGGCGTCGAACCTCAACGTCGTCACCGGCCGCACCGTCCCCAACGCGGTCGTGGTGGGCGTTGGCGCCGACGGCAGGATCAGCCTGTTCAACAGCGCGGGCACCACGCATCTCGTGGTCGACGTCACCGGTTGGTATCCGACGCCCTCGGTCGGCGACGTCACGGCACCGGCGATCTCGTCCATCTCCGTGGGGAGCATCACCTCCACGTCGGCCAGCATCGGCTGGGCCACGGACGAACCTGCGACCGGTCGCGTCGACTATGGCACCACGGCGGCCTACGGCTCGAGCACGGCCCTGGCCTCGGGGCTCACGATCTCGCACACGCGTGCGGTCTCGGGGCTGCAGCCGGCCACCACCTACCACTACCGGGTGCGCAGCATCGACGCTGCAGGAAACGAGCGAGTCTCCGCTGACGCGACGTTCACCACGTCGTCCGGTGCGCTGAGCTTCGCACCGGCGGTCGCCTTCGCGAGTGGCACGCACTCCCACGGCGTGGCTGCGGTCGACGTCAGGGGCAACAGTGCGATCGACGTGGTGGTCGCGAACGCCGGCGTCGACACGGTGACGGTGTTCCAGGGCGACGGCACGGGCACGTTCCCGTCGAGCCCCTCCGCGACCTACACCGTCGGTGATCAGCCCAAGGCGGTGATGGCCGGCCAGCTCAACGCAGGCGGTGTGCTCGACCTCGTGACCGCGAATCAGGGCACGGGTGACATCTCGGTCCTGATGGGCAACGGCAGCGGTGGCTTCGCGGCCGCGGTGTCGTACCCGGCCTGCCCCGGTGCTCACGAGCCGGCGCTCGCCGACCTCGACGGCGACAGCGACATCGACATCGCGGTCGCATGCTGGGGCAGCTCGACCATCCGCGTGCTCCGGAACAACGGCTCCGGCGTGTTCGCGTCGGTGGCGTCGCCGCTGCCCCAGCACGCGACCGCGATGTCGATGTCGCTGTCGCCGTCGAGGTCGGCGAGCGCCGGCTCGTGCGCACCGGGGCAGGCCGGGT
>JAYUSX010000113.1:0-5326 GCA_043755475.1 Actinomycetota bacterium | reverse complement strand
CGCTCGCGGTTCGACGACGCGCCTCGGTGATCGACGACACAGCGCGAGTGTAGATCGATGTCTTGGCTACGTGACCTCGGCGAGGGTCGCGAGGAATCGGGTGTTCTGCTCGACGTTGCCGATGGTGACGCGAATGCCCTCGTTGCTGAACGGGCGAGTGACCACGCCTCGCTTCTCGAGTTCGAGGTAGACCGCATCGGTGCGTTCGCCGAGCGGCAGGTACACGAAGTTTGCCTGGGCGTCGGGGAGCGACCATCCGTCGGAGACGAGCGACGCGATCACGCGAGCGCGCTCACCAAGGATGCGTTCGACCCGCGCCTGGATCAGATCGATCGAGTCGATCGCTGCGATCGCGGCTGCCTGTGCCAACGCGTTGACCGCGAACGGGAACAGCGTCTTGTCGATCGACGCGATCACGTCGGGGTGGCCGATCGCATACCCGACTCGAATGCCGGCCAGACCATGCGCTTTCGAGAACGTTCTCGTCACCACCACGTTCGGGAACTCCGGCACCAACTCCTGTACCGGGTCGCCGAAGCTCGGATCGAGGAACTCGCGGTACGCCTCGTCGATCACCACGACGGTGCTGGGCGAGATGCCGGCCAGGAGGGCGCGCAGGTCGTCGGTGCGCAGCGCGGTTCCGGTCGGGTTGTTCGGCGTGGCGAGCAGCACCATTCGTGTCGTCGGCGAGATCGCGCGTGCCAGCGCCTCGAGGTCGAAGCCGTGGTCGGCCGTGAGCGGTGTCGTGACCTCGATGCCACCCATCAGCTTCGTGTACACCGGGTAGACCTCGAACGATCGCCACGGGTAGACCACCTCGTCGCCTGCATCGACGAAGGTGAGGAACAGCTGTTGCAGCAGCCCGACCGATCCGGCGCCGATGGTCACGCTCGCCGGATCGACCTGCAGCCACGAGCCGATGCGTTCGCGCAGTTCCGTTGCGCGATGGTCGGCATAGCGGTTGGCGCCTGCCGCTGCGGCGCTCACTGCGGCAACGATCTCGTCGAGTGGTGGATCGGGGTTCTCGTTCGAGGCCAGCTTGATCGCGTTGGTGATGCCGTGCTCGGCCTCTGCTTGTGCGGCTCCCTTGCCGGGGCGGTACGCGGGGAGGTGGTCGACGGCGGGACGGGCGCGAGGGAGTGAGGACGACTCGGGTGATGCGGACAGTTCGGGCACGCGCCGACGGTAGCAACGGCGGGCCTGTGCCGGCACGGCCGGATCTGCCACGATGCAGATGTGCATATCGTCTACACGCCCGCGCACCTGCGTCATGATCCCCACGTCGAGTTCGAGACGTCCACGGCGCACAGCCCGTTCGAACACATCGGCCGGGCCGAAGCGATCCGAGCGAGCCTGGAGGCCGACGGTTCGTTCGCGTTCGTCGAGCCGACGGCGTGGGGCACGACCCCGATCGAGGCCGTTCACGACCCTGGGTTGCTGCGTTTCCTCACCACCGCCTGGGCCGAGTACCAGGCCGTCAACGGGCATCACCGAGAAGTGACACCCGACGTCTTCTACAGCACGGATCTGCGCAACAAGATGAGCGCGGCTCGCGAGCCCGAATCGATCAACGGACGGATGGGCTACTGGTGCTTCGAGACCACGACACCGCTCACCGAAGGCACGTACGACGCTGCCCGCGGCGCTGTCGACACGGCGCTCACGACCACCCAGCTCGTGCTCGGCGGCGAGGCGCATGCCTACGGCTTGTGCCGGCCGCCGGGGCATCACGCCACGTCGAAGCGCTACGGCGGGTACTGCTTCTTCAACAATGCGGCGATCGCCGCACACCACGTTGCCAGCACGACCGGCACGAAGGTGACGATCCTCGATGTCGACTACCACCACGGCAACGGCACCCAGGAGATCTTCTACGACCGCGACGACGTTCAGTACGTGTCGCTGCACGGCGACCCCGCGCGGGCGTACCCGTACTCGATCGGCTATGCCGACGAGACCGGCACGGGCCGCGGGCTCGGTCTGAACCTCAACGTGCCGATGCCGCTGCGCGCGGACGACACCGCCTACCTGGCCGGCCTGGCCACTGCGTGCGATGCGATCGACGCCTTCGGCCCGTCCACGCTGATCGTCTCTCTGGGGCTCGACACGTTCTTCACCGACCCGATCAGCGACCTCGCGGTCACCACCGACGGTTTCGAACGGTGCGGTGCGATGGTGGCCGAACTGGGCCTGCCGACCGTGGTGCTCCAGGAAGGCGGCTACGACGTGAGTGCCCTCGGCGAGAACGTTCGTCGCTGGCTGATAGGTCTGCGCGGGCACTGAGCGTCATCGGTCAGCGATCGATCGGGGTCGCCGTCGGCCAGTCGGCGATGACCTTCAAGAACGCGTCGCCGTACGCGGCGAGTTTGGCCGGGCCGACGCCCTTCGTGCGACCGAGCTCGGCGAGCGATGCCGGTCGGGTGAGCACGATCTGTTCGAGCGTGGCGTCGGCGAACACGGTGTAGGCTGGCTTTCCGGATGCGAGATGCAGGCGCAGCTCCTTCAGCGATGCGAACAACGCCGCATCGTCGCCCGACAAGCCGTGTCCGGGACGTGCGTCGCGGGGCGGGGTGGTCGGCGGTTTCGGCGCTGGCGCAGTGGCGGCGACACGTTGCGGCGCAGGGGCTTCGGACATGTTGGCGATGAAGGGCGACGGTGACGTGTCGGGCACGATGTGCAGTCGCCGGCTGGCCCGTGTGATCGCCACGTGGAACACGCGTCGTTCTTCGGCAACATCGTCGGACAAGCGGTGGGGGAACTGGTCGGCGTCGGCCTGGTGCACGATCACCAGCGGCCACTCCTGACCCTTCACACGGTGCACGGTGGCGAGCGTGACCCCGTTGGCAGCCCATGGCGTGCTGACGCCTGCCCGGAGCCAGCGCTCGAACTGACGCGGATCGGGCTGGAGGTCGGCCAACTGGGCGATGGCGGTGAGGTCGTCGTTCTGCGCGGCGCGGTTCATGCCGTGACGGTGCACGTCGAGGGTGGCGATGCTGGACGCCAGACCCATCGCATCGCGGAGGGCGCCGAGGATCGACCCGGTGGTCCCGGCGGTGCCTCGGGTGGCCGCCAGCCGTCGGAGCCGTTCGATGTCGGCCGCGAACTCCTCGATCCGCATCGCATCGCGCTCACCGTTCACGCGGCCGGCCAGTCGTCTGAGCCCATCGACGGAGGTCTGCTCGCCGACCCACGTGGCGACGTTCGGGTGCAGCGACCGGGTTGGCCGGCGCAGTGCCTCGGCCATGTCGTCGGCCTCGAAGCGCTCGTCGGCGGTGGCGAGACGCAGCCAGGCCAGCGCGGCGCGCACCGCGGTTCGTTCGACGAACTCGCGACCGACGCCCCCGGTGACCGGCACGCCGGCCACGCCGAGCGCGACCTGCACGGGAGCCAGCAGCGAGTTGACCCGGGTGAGCACGGCGATGTCGGTGGGTGGGACGCCATCGGCGATCGCGCTGCTGACGATCTCGACCGTGGTGTCGACCGGTGAGTCGCCGGGCTCGACGGACAGTCCCCGCGGGGTGGCGGCGGCCCCGGCCCGGATCGTCTTCGGCACTCGAACCGCATTGTGGCGCAGCAACATGTCGGCTGCAGCGACCACGTCGGCCGGGCACCGGTAGTTCACCTCGAGCGGGTGTTCGCCGGCGCCGGGGAACAGCTCGGCGAAGTCGATCAACCATGACGGGTCGGCGCCGTTGTAGCCGTAGATGGTCTGGTCGTCGTCGCCCACCCCGAACACCGCGCCGTCGGGACCGGCCAGCAGCCGCACCAGCAGCAGATGGGCAGGGGTGAGGTCCTGGAACTCGTCGACGAGCATCAGTCGGCAGGCGCGTTGGGCCGCGATGCGAGCCTCGGTGTCGGCGAGCAGGACCTCGAGCGCGCGCTGGATCTGTTCGTCGAAGTCGAGGCGCCCGGCCCGATCGAGCTCGCGTCGATACCGCGGGAACACGTCGGCGAAGCCCTCGATGTCGCCGTCGTACAGCTGCTCGACGCGTTCGGGCGACTTCAACCCGAGCCGAGCGAGCGACAGCGCCTCGATCCAGGTGGCGACGGGGTCGGCGTTGCGTTTGCGCGGGAACTTCACGAGACGGCCGATGATGCGGCGCACCTCGCCTTCGTCGATGGTCTCGAACCGCTTCGGTTGCGGCGCGAACGGTGCGGCACCGTTGACGATCGCGAGTGCGATGGCGTTCAGGGTGCGCACGTGCAACCCGCGCAGGTCGGGCGTGCGCTCGCGCATCTCCTCCTGGGCGCGCTTGTTGAACGCGACGAGGCTGATCGCCGACGCAGGGACGTGCCACTGGCGAATCAGATGACGGGCCCGCTCGGTGAGCACGCGAGTCTTCCCGGAGCCGGCCGGGGCGATGATGCGCGCCGCTCCACCGTCGTGGACCACGGCGGCGAGCTGGTCGGGTGCCAGCTCGACGGCCGTCGCGGCCGTCTGGTCGTTCGGGCCGAACGGCACGAGGGAACCGTGCTCGATCACGATGCGGTGCAGCACCGCGCAGCCGGCGACCGGGGGGCTCCAACGCGGCGGGCCGCCATCGAGCCAGACCGGGGTGCCGTCGGGCAACAGCACGTCGCCCGATTCGCCGTCGCTCGGTTGCGCGCCGAGTGCGACCGCGCGATCGAGCACCCACCACCCGGCGCTGCCGGAGGGTTCGCTCGTGGCGTCGACCGCGTTGGAGCGCACAAGGTGCTGGAGCGTGGCGAGCTGCAGTTCGAAGCGCGGGCCGACCTCGTGGGGGGCGAGCTCGGTGCGCTGGGGGGTCGCCAACGCTGCATCGGTGGTCTCGTCGAGCTCGATCACCAGGGCGACGCGAGCGAGTGCAGCCGTGCGCAGCCGATCGATGGCCGTGTGGGGATCGTGAACGTCGTCGGCGCCGATGGCGATGCCTTCGCACGGGAGCCAAGCAGCCGGGACTGCCTGACCGGGCCGGACGATGACGTGACGCCCGAAGTCCGGGTGCCCCCGGTGAGCAAGCGCCCGGGTGAGCGCTGGATCGCCACTGGCATCGCCCCTGGCATCGCCCCTGGCATCGACACTGGGATCGACACTGGCATCTGATGAGGTGGCCGGGGACGACGATGCCGGCGGGGCCGCTGCCGGGGCTGTGGAAGGAGCGTCGGTGCCATCGTTTCGTTCCCAGCACGCGCGCACACCTCGGGCGTCGGCATGGCTGCCTCCGCAGTAGACGCACGAGATGGGCATTCCAGCGTTGTAGCCGATGGATGTGACATCGGCGCGCGCGGCACGGGTAAGACCAGCTCAGCCTCTGTCAACCCGCGCGGCTCAGGCCATGTCGGGTCAGGCCGTCGCGGAGCCGCG
>JAYUSX010000112.1:0-5328 GCA_043755475.1 Actinomycetota bacterium | reverse complement strand
CCTCCCCGAGTCGGAGGCTGAGCCGATCTGTTTCCAGCTCGGATCTGGAGCTCTCGCACACACGCGCGAACTGGACGCCAGGCACCACGTCTTGATGGGCCTGCTCGACGAACGCCAGCCGTTGATCATGAACGCGAGCTCGGACGGCCTCGGCTCCGAGTTCCTGCGCTTGAGCGGTTACTCCGCCGCAATCGTCGCGCCGTTGCTCGGCGACACTCGTGTCGTCGGCGCGCTGGTCATCGCCAACCCGTTGAGCTCGGTCGTCGGGTTCGACGCCACCGACGCTCGACTTGCCGGCACGTTGGCGAACCAGACCGCTGCCGCACTGGAGAACGGGCGGCTCGAGCAGTCGCTCGAGCAGCTTCGTGTCCTCGAAGGCCGCCTGAGTTTCGAAGCGACGCACGACCCTCTGACGGGCCTCGCCAATCGTGCGCTGTTCCGGTCGAACCTGGCGCAGGTCATCGACGAAGCGACCGGCTGCGGCGCTGTGCTGTTCATCGATCTGGACGACTTCAAGACGGTCAATGACAGCTGCGGTCATGCCGCGGGAGATGCGCTGTTGATCGAAGTCGCGACGCGGCTGCGAAGAAGCGTGTCCGAGAACGACACGGTTGCGCGGCTCGGTGGCGACGAGTTCGCGATCCTGCTCCACGATGTGGCCGACGTGACCCAGGCCGCCGCGGCGGCGCAGCGGATCCTCCAGTCGTTCGAGCCGGCCGCTCTGGTCACCAGTCGGCGGATGTACATCCGCGCGAGCATCGGTGCTGCGATGGTCGTCCCTGGTGTCGACCCGGTCGCGATGATGCGTGACGCCGACACTGCGATGTACGTCGCGAAGGCGCAGGGGAAGAACCGAGTCATCGGTTTCGAATCGTCGATGCACGAGTCGTCCATGCATCGGTTCAGCTTGCATGCAGACCTGATCCATGGGATCGACAACGGTGAGATGGTCACCTACTACCAGCCGATCGTCGACCTCGACTCCGGGGTGATGCTCGGCGCCGAAGCATTGGTGCGCTGGAACCATCCAGAGCTCGGCATCCTGTCACCCGCCAGCTTCCTGTCCATCGCCGAGGTCAGCGGCCTCACCGCGACCATCGACCGGATCGTGATGCAGCAGGCCTGCGAGTGGCTCGCTCGGTCCGAGGACCTCGAGCCGGGCTTGGTGCCCTGGGTGAACGTCAACGTCTCACCAGACTCGTTCCGCGAGCCGGATCTGGTGGAGCGGGTCACGAGCGTGCTCGAGCGTCACGGCCTCAGCCCCAAGCGGCTCGGCATCGAGATCACCGAGAACCTGATCCTCGATCAAGAGGGCAGCACCCACGCCACCTTGAAGCAGTTGAAGCAGCTCGGTGTGCATCTCGCGCTCGACGACTTCGGTACCGGTTACTCATCGCTGAGCTACCTCCGGGACCTTCCTGTCGATGTGATCAAGATCGCCAAGCCATTCATCGACGACATCGACCAGGTCGACCCGCCGCGATCGGCGCTTGCCTTCACCTCTGCGATCGTTGCCCTGGTGACGGCGCTCGACCGGTTCATCGTCGCCGAAGGGATCGAACGGCCCGAGCAGGCGAGGATCCTTCGGAGCCTTGGATGCCATGCCGGACAGGGCTATCACTTCCGGCGTCCGATGACGGGTGAGGCGTTCCTCGGTTGGGCGCTGCGGCGGACGGACGCGGCTGACCTCGGTCGCTCCAGTGGACCCGCTCGCACCAAGACGACGTCGGAGCCGCAGCCGAGCCCTGTCGGCTGATGGCAGGCGGCTGTGCCTCCTGGGGGTCTCGTCAGGCAGGCGAGCCGAACTGGCGGTCGCCGGCATCACCGAGGCCGGGCACGATGAAGGCGTTGTCGTTGAGTCGCTCGTCGACGGCAGCGGTGTAGATCGCGAGGTCGAGGCCGGCATCTTCGAGGACCTGGATGCCTTCGGGCGCTGCCAGCGCGCAGACCACGATGATCGTGCCTGTCGCGCCTCGCTCGATCAGCAGTCTGCATGCGTGCGCCAACGATCCGCCGGTGGCAAGCATCGGGTCGAGCACGATGCATTGGCGACCCGCGAGGGTCTCGGGCAGCTTGTTGACGTACGACTTCGGCTGAAACGTCTCCTCGTCACGGGAGATGCCGATGAAGCCGACGTCGGCGTTCGGCAGCAGCTCCTGCGCGGCGTGGAGGAAGCCGAGACCGGCGCGCAGCACGGGTACCACGATCGGCTGGGCGGCCAGCACGCGACCATCCGTTTCGGTGAGGGGCGTCGTCACGCGTACCGCCACCGTCGGCAGGTTGCGAGTGGCCTCGGCCATCAACAGAGAACCGATGCGTTCGATCTCCTGCCGGAACAGGGCGTTCGGGGTGCTCGCGTCGCGGACACGCACGAGTGCGTCAGCGATCAGCGGATGGTCGACATGGTGGACGGCGACGGGCATGCCCGCGAGTGTGGCAGACGCGGAGAGTGCCCCGGAAAGGCATGGCGCCGTCTCGATCGATGGTCCCGCGTTCAGCGAACCCGCGGGGCTCCGGTCAGCCGGCGCCGAGGGTGACGTCGGCCTTGGCGAGCGCGTACCGGGGCTTGATGAATCCGTTGATGATCCGCAACCGCTCGGGGAACGGGGCGAACGCACTCTTCATCGCATTGATCGTCATCCACTCGAAGTCTTCGAGACCCCATCCGAAGGCGTCGCGCAGCTGAGCCATCTCGTGCGTCATCGACGTCGCGCTCATCAGCCGGTTGTCGGTGTTGAGCGTGACGCGGAAGCGGAGGCGACGGAGCATCCCGATCGGGTGCTCGGCGATCGAGGCGCACACGCCCGTGCCCACGTTGGACGTGGGGCACAGCTCGAGTGGGATGCGACGGTCGCGCACGAACGCGGCGAGTCGACCGAGTTGCTCCTCGCCGAGCGGACCCGTGATGTCGTCGATGATGCGTACACCGTGCCCCAACCGTTCGGCACCACAGAACTGCACGGCCTCCCAGATGCTCGGAAGGCCGAATGCCTCACCGGCGTGGATGGTGGTGTGGAAGTTCTCGCGCTGTACGTACTGGAAGGCGTCGAGGTGCCGTGTCGGCGGATAGCCCGCCTCTGCGCCGGCGATGTCGAAGCCCACGACTCCCGCATCGCGCCATCGCACGGCCAGCTCGGCGATCTCGAGGCTGCGCGCCGCGGTGCGCATGGCCGAACAGATGAGGTAGATCGTGAGATCGGTGCCGGCCGCGCCACGGCGGAACCCGTCGAGCATCGCCTCGACCGCCTCGTCGAGGGTGAGTCCGGCCTCGGTGCACAGTTCCGGGGCCATGCGCACCTCGGCGTACACGCATCCGTCGGCAGCCAGATCTTGGGCACACTCGTACGACACGCGCTCGATCGCGTCGCGATGCTGCATGACACCCACCGTGTGGGCGAAGGTCTCGAGGTAGAGGACGAGGTCGTTGCGCTTGGCGCCGCGGTTGAACCACTGGGCCAGCTCGGCCACGTCGGTGGTCGGGAGCGAGGAGTACCCGTACTCCTTCGCCAACTCCACGACGGTCGAGGGGCGCAGACCGCCGTCGAGGTGATCGTGCAGCAGCACCTTCGGCACCGAGCGGAGCAGGTCGAGACTGGCGTTGGACATCGTCACATCGTACGGGGTGCCCGCTGACGCCCGTACCCTGTTGCCCCATGGAACCCGCAGATACCAACGCCGACCTGGTCGACCGGCTCACCGTCTTGGGCAACACCGTGCGCCATGCGATCGAACACGTCGAGGTGTTCCCCGCCCCGCCACACGTCACGACCGTCCGTTTCACCACGGACGAGCTGCAGTCGATGTGCCCGGTCACCCAGCAGCCCGACCTCTCCCACGTGGTCATCGAATACACGCCCGATCGGTGGTGCATCGAGTCGAAGAGCCTCAAGCTCTACCTGTGGGGTTTCCGTGATCGAGCCGTGTTCGCAGAGGCGCTCACCGCCGAGATCGCCGGTGAGGTAATGGCCACCGCCTCTCCGAGACGTGTGACGGTCACCCTCACCCAGCGACCTCGCGGTGGCATCGAGGTACAAGCCGTGGCGCAGCTCGATCGCTGAGCTACTGGCTCTCGTACGGCTGACCGGCTGCCTTGGGGCCGTGTGAGCGGCCGACGAACCCGGCGACCACGACGATCGTCATCAGGTACGGCGTCATCTTGATGAACTCGCTGGGCAGACCGGTGTTCAGCAGGCTCAGCTTGTCGGCCACCGAGTCGAACAACCCGAACAACAGGGCCGCACTGAGTGCTCCCACCGGATGCCAGCGTCCGACGATCACCACGGCGAGGGCGATGAAGCCGCGACCGTTGGTGATGTTCTCGTTGAACCGACCGAGCGTCGCCGTCCACCATGCCCCGCCGAAACCGGCGATCGCTCCCGCCAGGATCACGTTGCGGTAGCGCAGGCGGAGCACGTTCACGCCGAGCGTGTCGGCCGCACGGGGATGCTCGCCGACGGCTCGGGTACGCAGGCCCCACCGTGTGCGGAACAAGAACCACGTGAACACGGCGACGAGGATGTACGCGCCGTAGACGAACACGGTCTGCTGGAACAAGATCTGGCCGAGCACGGGGATGCGTTCGAGCAACGGGATCTTCCATGCACCGAGGGTGGGTGTGTCGTTGTAGCCGGGGTTCTCGGTCAGCACACGGCTCGACAAGAACGAGGTGAGCCCGAGCACGAAGAAGTTGATGAAGAAGCCGACGATCACCTGATCGACCTTGAACCGGATCGCCAGCCATGCCAGCAACCACGCGAACAGTGCGCTGGTGATCATGGCCGCGACCACGCCGACCCAGAAGCCGCTCTTGGGCCCCATGCCCGGCCATCCACTGGCGAGCGAGCCGACGAACGCCGACGTGAACGCGCCGTTGAGCAGGAGGCCCTCGATCGCGATGTTCACCACACCCGAGCGTTCGCACATGATCCCTGCGCACGCCCCGAAGATGAGCGGGGTGGAGAAGGTGACGGCGGAGGCGAGCATGCCGATGAACGAGAACTCGAGGCCGGCGGCGGCCCACGACAGGAACGACATGAAGATGAGCAGCGAGGCCATCGCCAACACGACGTTCGTCCACTTGCCGAAGCCTCGCCACAACTGAACGCCGGCGACGACGGCCAGCGACGCTGCCACGAACCACGCGAGTGGTTGTGCGGGCAGCCCGAACGATCGGCCGCCATCGAGGTTGAAGGTGGCTGTTCCACCATGTCCGGTGAGGAAGATCGAGGTGATGCCCGCGAGCACGATGTAGGCGATGCCGAGGTTGCGAGCGTGCCGCTTCTCCTCGAAGGTCAGCGGGCTGGGCACCGCGACCGCCTCGGTGGTCTG
>JAYUSX010000111.1:0-5339 GCA_043755475.1 Actinomycetota bacterium | reverse complement strand
GCAACTGCTTCGCGACCTTCTCGACGAAGTCGAACGTGGGTGGGCCGGCCAACGCCTCGTCGACGACCGTGCGAGCGAGCAGCCGGATTCCGTGTTCGTATGCGTACACCTCGCGACGCGAGAAGGGCTTCGAGACCAATCGGCGATATCGGGTGTGTTCCGGCGGATCGAACTCGAGCATGTTCCGCCGGGCGGCGAAGTCGGAGGGATCCATCTCCTCCAACGTGATCCCCTGCGCCGACGAGAAGATCTCGACCTGCCGGCTCACCGAAAGCAGATCGTCGTAACCGGTGATCGCCCAGAAGCCTCGGCCACCGTCATGCTCGTCCCACCAGCTCACCGGGTCGTCTCGACGGAGGCGTGCGAAGGTGGCGTACGGCACGCCGTGCACGAACGCGTCGGGATCGGTGATGTCCGCATCGGCGGGGCCATGGACGAATTCGAACGGTGCACTCATGCCGGCCCCACTTCAGGTTGGTTGCGCCGCCCTAGGGTGGTGCCCTGTCGCCACGACGTGCCGACCTCGCGCCAGAAGCCACCGATGATCTCGATCGGCGCGATCCGTTCCAGTTCTTCGACGGGCGATCGGTGGAACTCGAGCGTCGCATCGCCCGAGTAGCAGGGACCGACCTCGGCATCGAACCCGCTCATCGTCACGAGCTCGTCGAGGCTGTCGGTCCCGTCGCCTTCGATCGCGGGCATGAGCCGGCTGTGCAACATGGGCAGGGCGTTGACGAAGCCAGCCGTGTCGGACGTTCCGGTGATGGTGAACGTCGCATCGATGAGGCGTCGCCCGTACGCGGCACACGTGGCCCCGAACCGACCACCCGGCTCCAGCCGCGGACCGGCCTTGCCCACACGCACGGCGCGGGTGAGGTACAGCTCGCCCATCTTCTTGGGGTAGCCCTGATGATGGCCGCGAACCATCGCGAAGTCCTTGTCGACCCAGATGTACACGCATCGGCTGTAGTGCGTGCCCTGGTACTTGCAACGCACGACCACGAAGGTCTCCATGTACTGGCTGCGCACGGGGTCGGTCAGCTCCTGCTGGTCGTCACGACAGCTCTGCCAGTCCGCCCAGATCACCGCCACGGCACCGGGGTCGTCATCGGCGAGCTCGAGCGGGTCCGGCAGCAGTTCTGCGACTGCGGCCGGATCGGTGCGGTACTCGATCGTGAGCATCTGTCCGCTGTAGTGCCACGGCGGCGACGGCACGAGCGACGATCGTCCCGACGCAGTGCGGGGGAACATGAAACCAGCGGTCATGGCTGCCGATCATAATCATTAGGATCCAAACGAAATTCCATCGGCGGCCACACGTCGCCGATCGACCGTCACACATCTCTTCGGGAGTCATCACATGGCACGCTTCAGCCGCATCCTGCTCGAGGGTTCCGTCACCACCGTGACGCCCGATGGCGACGATCTCGTCGCCGGCGACGGCCGGCGCATCCCCGAGGCCGACGCCATCTATCTGCCACCCAGCGAACCGTCGAAGATCCTGTGTGTCCATCTCAACCACGTCAGCCGCGTGCAGGAGTTCCAGATCGAGTTGACGAAGACGCCGACGTACTTCCAGAAGCCGACGACCGCTCTGAACGGCCACCGCGGCCAGGTCGTTCGCCCAGAACGTTGCAAGTGGCTCAACTACGAAGGCGAAGTGGTGATCGTGATCGGTGCGCCGTGCCGCAACGTGAGTCGGGAGGAAGCGGGCGCGTACATCGCCGGCTACTCGATCGGCAACGACTACGGGCTGCACGACTTCCGCGACACCGATGCCGGTTCGATGCTGCGCGTGAAGGGCAGCGACACCCTGTGTCCCGTCGGTCCGACGCTCGTCACCGATTGGGACTTCCACGACAAGCGCATCCGCACCCTGGTGAACGGCGAGGTGCGTCAAGACGGCTCCACCGCCGAGATGACATGGGACATGCACTACCTGGTGGCAGACCTCGCACGCACGATCACGTTGCTGCCGGGCGACATGATCTTCTCCGGCACACCGGCCTACAGCCGACCCGTGCAGCCGGGCGACGTCGTGACGGTCGAGGTCGAAGGGCTCGGCGCCCTGACGAACACCATCGTCACGGGTCCCACGCCGATCCGCGACAACGTCGGCCATCAGCCGACAGAGAGCGAAGAGGTCCTGTCCACCGCGCTCGGCGGGGATTGGGAGTTCCGCGGCATCCGTCCCCCGCGACGCTGAGTCTGCCATCGGCGGTGGGCGCCATCGAACCCTCGACCTCGACCACAGATCGAAGGTCGCGACCGCATTTCAGGCTCTGAGCACTATTCTCTGCGGGGTGTTGACCTTTCGGAAGACGATCTGTCGAGCCGCGCTCGGTACCGCCCTCAGCGCCGCAACGGTGGCCGGTCTCACGGTCATCCCGATCCTCGATCCCGCCGCCCCCGGCCCCTTCGCTGCGCCCGTCGCCCATGCAGCACCGGGCGACACCACGCGCTACGTGGCGTTGCCGTCGCCGACTCGACTGCTCGACACCCGTGAGGCAGCGGCATCCCTGTCCCCCGGCGGCATCGTGTCGGTCCGCGTCGCCGGCGCGGCGCCGTTGCCAGCAGCAGAGACCGCTCGAGCCGTGGTGCTCAACATCACCGTGGTCGGACCGGCAGGCATCGGATTCTGGACCGCCTTTCCCCATGGCTCGCCGATGCCCACCGCGTCGAACGTCAACGTCGACGAACGGTCCGCGCTGCTCGGTGAGGGCCTCGCACTCCCGAACCTCGTGACGGTGCCGGTCGGCAGCGACGGACTGGTCGACGTCTTCAGTCAGAACGGCGGGCATCTCGTCGTCGACATGCTCGGCGTCTACGAGACGAGCGCCGCCACCGCAGCCGGGCGTTTCCAGCCGCTGTCCGTCCCGCGACGGGTCATCGACACCCGCGAGTTCCTGGTGCTCGCACCGCAGTCGATCACCGAGGTGCGCGTTCCCGAAGCCGCGGGTGCGGGTGGTGCCGTGCTCAACGTCACCACGATCGGCTCCGCTCCCGGCTACTGGACGGTGTATCCCACCGACTCCCCTGAACCACCGACCGCCGCCAACCTGAACTCGGTGTCCGCGCTCCACGTGTCCGCGAACCAGGTGATCGTGCCCGTCGATGCCGAGGGTGACTTCGAAGTGTTCAGCCAGAGCGGTGGGCACCTCGTGGTCGACCTCGTCGGTCTGATCACCGGGCCATCGGCACCGGTGTCGACCGACGGCCTGTTCGTGCCGCTCTCCACACCGACCAGGTTCCTCGACACGCGCAACCCGGCGCTCCATCCGCTCGGCACAGCACAGATGGCGCTCCCGGTGTGGAACTTCGAGGTGCCCGTGGCCGCCAACCCCGCGATCGGCCGTACCGATGTCGCCGCCCTCGCACTGAACGTCACCGCGACCGAATCGCTCGGGAGCGGCTACATCTCGGTGTCGCCCGCAGGAGCGAACAGCCCCTCCGACAAGAGCCGCCGCACCTCCACCCTCAACGTCGTTCGTGCCGCCCAAACGATCCCCAACCACGCCACCGTCGCCGTCTCGGCCCGCGGCTTCGACGTGTTCACGCAGTCGGGCGCCCACCTCATCGCCGATGTCGCCGGCTTCTACCTCGGCACGCCGGTCGCGACGCCGTTCGGCGCACCGAGCAACACCCGTCCCACCGTGGGTGCCGGGTGCCTTGCCCCACCGACCAGTGCCGTCGCCGCGATCGTCGCCGGCTCCGGCACCGCGACCGTCATCCGCGGCCAGCAACGGCTGCTCGAGCTCGGCTACTGGCTGAGCGCCGCCGACGGCTCGTATGGGCTCACCACGCGTCAGGCGGTGATGGCGTTCCAGAAGTGGACAGGTCTGTCGGCCTCAGGAAACCTCGACGAGACCACCGCAGCAGCTCTCAACACGGTGCAGTGCCGGCCCACCACCGGCGTCAGCGGTGACCTGATGCTCATCGACAAGGACAAACAGCTGGGCATGATCGTGCGCGGCGGGCGCGCCGAATGGGTGGTCAATGTCTCGACCGGTGGCGACTACGCCTACACCTGGCGCGACAAGAACGGGAACCTCATCCCCGACCAAGCGATCACCCCGAGCGGCTCCCACCGCGTCTATCGCGTGAGCGATGAGGCGCGCTACGAAGGCTCGCTCGGAACGCTCTACCGACCCCGGTTCTTCATCCGTGGCGTTGCCGTGCACGGATACAGCAGCGTGCCGAACTATCCGGCATCGCACGGCTGCGTCCGCGTGACGAACCAGGCGATGGACATGCTGTGGGCCACCAACGCGATGCCCATCGGGTCCATGGTCCTCGTTCGCGACTGACGACCAACGCTTGGCCGTCGTTCGGCGTTCGTCGTTCGCGGGCGCGCACCGCAGGCAAGTACGATCGAACCCGTGTGAAACGGGTCCCGTGAGGCTCGTACACGGAGGAGTGCGACATGGCCGCCGAAAGCGCCCGACAGGTGATGTCGGCCGATGACGTCAGGCGGGCGATCACCCGCATCGGCCACGAGATCGTCGAGCGGAACCACGGGACGGACGGAGTGGTCCTGGTGGGCCTGCAGCGCGGTGGCGTGTGGATCGCGCATCGACTCCAGGCATCACTCGCCCAGATCGACGGCACCGGTGAGGTACCGGTCGGCACCCTCGACGTCAGCTTCTATCGAGATGACGTGGGCATGAGGCCGATCGTGCCGGGCAGCGTCACCGACCTACCGGGCACACTCGACGGCAGACACGTGGTGCTCGTCGACGACGTGTTGTTCACCGGGCGAACCGTGCGTGCAGCGCTCGATGCGCTGAACGATCACGGTCGGCCGAGAACCGTGCAGTTGGCGGTGGTCGTCGATCGCGGGCATCGCGAGCTCCCGATCCGACCCGACTACGTGGGCAAGAACCTGCCCACCTCACGCACCGAGAACGTCACGGTCACCGTCGACGGCGTGGACCTGACATGAAGCACCTCCTCGACATCGGCCACCTCGATGCCCCCCAGATCCACCACCTGCTCGCGCTCACCGATCACATGGTCGAGATCAATCAGCGGCCGATGCCCAAGGTGCCGGCGCTGCGGGGCAAGACCGTGGTCAACCTCTTCTTCGAGGACTCGACCCGCACGCGAACCAGTTTCGACACCGCCGCACGACGACTGAGTGCCGACGTCATGAACTTCGCCGTCTCGTCCAGCAGCGTGAACAAGGGCGAGAGTCTGCGCGACACGATCGAGACGATCACCGCGATGGGGGTCGACGCGTTCGTGGTGCGCCATGCCTCGAGTGGCGCTCCCCAACAGATCACCCAGTGGACCAACGCGTCGATCATCAACGCTGGAGACGGCTGGCACCAGCACCCCAC
>JAYUSX010000110.1:0-5361 GCA_043755475.1 Actinomycetota bacterium | reverse complement strand
CGTTGGCGACTCGGGCACAGCGACCGTGGCTGATCGAAGCCGACCCCGCAGGCGGGGTGCTGGCGGCACGGTTCCGGCGCGGCGCGCTTGCGGTGGGTGGACTCGAGCAGGTCGCCTTCCCCGACGATCGCGAGTCGGTTGCCGAGCGCTTTGCTCGCGCCGCCGCAGAGGTCGCCGGCGTCCGGATCGTCACCGCAGCGGGCGACCCGTTCCGCGCCTGGGCGTGCCATGCGCCGCGACTGCCTTGGGCGCCGTCGCTCCGCGATCTCGACGGTCCTGTCGTGGTCGATCTGGGTCGGCTTCGGGGTGGCACCTCGCTGCAGGCAGTGCTCGGTCAACTCGACGTGTTGCTGCTCACCGCTGACGCCGACGTCGTCTCGGTGGTGGCGACCATGGAGTGGTCGGCCGCGTCGGGTCGTGTGGCTCCGGCTGACGCGCCGCTCCCGGTCGACATCACCCGCATCGCGATCGTCGACGCACCCACCAGCTTCGACCGCATCGGCCGCACCGACGCCGTCTCCGAGCTCGGAGACCGTTTCGCAGGATGGATTCCCTGGGACCCCGAGGCCGTGCGCGCGCTGATGAACGGCACGAGCTTCGACGATCGACGCCTGCGGCGTTCGAGCTTCGTGCAGGCGGCCCACCACCTCACCGACCGCATCGGCGAATGGGTGCGCGACGGGGTGGCCGCATGACCATCGAGACCGCCGGCCAGGCCCTCGGCCAACCGAACGACGACGAGCTGGAACTGCTCGCCGCCGACGTACGCCGCACGTACGGTGACCGGTTCCCACTGCCACGGCGGGACGAGTCTGCAGCCGACCGCGAACTCCGGGAGGAGATGACCCGCGACCTGTTGGAGAACGCCGTGCTGGCAGACGTGGAACGACAGCGGCTCGCCGGCCGGCTCGCGCCGCTGAGCGATGCGGAGCAACAGGCGCTGGTCGATCTCGTGCTGTCGGAGATGTTCGGTCTCCCGAAGCTGTTGTCGGTGTTGCGCGACCCCTTGGTGACCGACGTGCTCGTGTTCGGAGCCGATCCGGTTCGTGTGGAACGAGCCGACGGATCGCGCCAACTGCTCGCACCCCTCGTCCGCCGTGATCGCGACCTCGAACGGATCATCTACGACACGGCAGCGGCGCGCCGCCGACCCTTCAACCGCGAGCACCCCTTCGTCGACCTCGAACTCGAGTCGGGCGTGCGTTTCCACGGTGAGGGTTTCGACGTCGTCGATCGACCGTTGGTGACCATTCGTCGAGCGTCGGTCTTCGGTGCCGATCTGCACTCGCTCGGCGCGCGCGGCATGCTCGACGACGCTGCGATCGCGCTGCTGCGCGCCGCTGTCGCCGCCGACATGTCGATCCTGGTCGCCGGACGCATGGGTTCAGGGAAGACCACCATGTTGCGCGCCCTCATCGGCGCAATCGATCCGACCGATGTGCTCGTGACGATCGAAACCGACTTCGAGCTCAACGTCCGTCAGATGGGCACCCACCCGTTCGTCCACGCCTATCAGGCGCGCATCCCCTCGACGAGCGACGGCACGGGCATCTCGTGCGCCGACATGATGGTGCCCGCTGTGCGCACCAGGGCCGACTGGATCGTGGTGGGCGAGGTGCGCGGGGCAGAGGGTGGCGCGATGGTGGGTGCGATGAGCATCGGCCAGGGGGCAATGGCCACGGTGCACGGCGGTTCGGCGAAGGACGGCCTCGAACGTCTCGCCGAGCTGATCGCCGCCAACAATGGAGTCGAACTGCGCACCGCTCGGTGGCAAGTTCATCGCAGCGTCGACCTGGTGGTGCACACGCACGGCGACAACGAACATGGCCGATGGGTCACCGAGATCGTGGCTCCGTCGGTCGAGGAAGACGGCGGCCGGTTCGTGCTCCACCGCGTGATGGGTGCCCAACCCGACGCCACCGATGGGCGGGCCCGAGTGCTGAACGAACCGCAGCGCCCGATGCTCGATCGCTTGCTCGCTGCCGATCCCGCTTTCAGTGCCGATTGGTGGCATCACCGTCGCGAGACGCATCGACCGCTGCACGGCCCGCGCCTCCGGGAGGCGTCATGACCGCAGCAGTTCCCACCGCCACGGTCGCCCTGATGGCAATGCTGCTCGTCGTCGCCGCGATCAGCTGTGTGCACCTCGCAACCCGGCCTTCGTCCGTTCGGCCCTCGGCCCATCGAACCGCAGCGCGCAGAGCGCTCGACGGCGTCGACACCACCCGGATCGTGATCGCCTCGGCGATCGCGGTCGTGGTGGCCGTCGTCACCCACTGGTTGGTGCTGTCGATCGTGGCCGGCGTGCTGTCGATCGCCTGGAGGCGGCTCCTCCGCGACGAGCGTGCTGAGGCCGAGCGAGCGCACGTCGAGGGAATCGCCAAGTGGCTCGAAGATCTGCGCGACACGCTGCGCGGCTCATCGGTGGGCACCGAGGAAGCCCTCGAGAACGTCGCCCTGCGCGCTCCGGAGGCGGTGCGCGACCCGTTGGCGACCTTCGCACTCCGGCGTCGTCAGGGCTTCCGCACCGAAGACGCACTCACCGATCTCGCCGACGCACTCGCCCATCCCACCAGCGACGCCGCGATCGCGGCGATCAGATTGGTGGTCACCGGCACCGCGGGCTCCGGTCGGTTGTTCCGCACGGTCGACTCCCTCGCTGCGGCGGCGCGCGACGAGGTGCGCGCCCGCGAACGCGTCGACCGCACCCGTGCCGTGTACCGCTCGTCGATGACCCGGCTCGTCGTGATCGCCGGGCTGATCGTCGGCTACCTGCGTCTGGCCGCGGGCGACCTCTTGCAGCCGTACAGCTCGCCGACCGGGCAGCTGGTCCTGCTCGTGCCGCTCGCGATGTGGGGCGGCTGCCTCGTCTGGCTGCGCAGCCTATGCCGGTATGAGGTGCCCGGTCGGTATCGCATCGCAGGGAGCGCGACATGACGCCGATCCCCACCGCCGTGGTCGTCTCGATCCTCATGGCCTCCGCCGTGGGTGCCCTCGTCCTGGGGGTGCGCCCTCGGCGGCGCACGATCGCCGAGGTCCGTTCGATCTTGCAGCCGTCGAACCTCTTCGTCGACCGTGCACGCGACACGAGTCACCGACAGGCCGCCGGTAGCGGTCGATCTGTCGGTGGCTCGATGTCTGCTCCGTCACGAGCGCACTCGAGGCCGATCTCACGGTTGATGCGACGTCCGCCTGAATCGATCGTTCGGCCGATCGTCGGAACGATCAGCCGCGCGATCGAAACGTCGATCGGAGACGGTCTCCAGCTCATCCGCCGCACCGCCGACGACGTGGCGACGCGCATCGTGGTTGCCTCGGTGGCCCTCGGTTTCGCCACGCTCTGCATGGTCGCGTCGCTGATGGCGGTCCGGGTGCTCCCACCGAGCCCGTGGTGGATGCTGCTCGTCATCGCTGCAGCGGTGGCCGGTGGGACGGTGATGTGGGGTGACACCAGGTCGGCGGTCGCCCGCCGCACGCGCGAGTTCCGCCGCACCACCGCCGACTTCATCCAGATGGTGGCCGTGGGCCTCACGACCGACCAGAGCGTGGAAGAGGCCGTGCAGTTCGCCCTCGGGGTGGGCGAGAGCGACCTGTTCGATCTCCTGCGAGACGAGTTGGCGACGGCCCCGATGCGCGGCGTGCCCCTGTGGGAGGCGCTCGATCACCTGGGCCGGACCTTCCGGCAGCGCGAGCTGTGCGAGTTCGCGGGATCGATCGAACGTCAGGGCACGCAAGGGGTGTCGATCACCGACACCGTGAACACCCTCGCCGCGGCGATGCGGGCGAAGGCGCTCGACGAGCTCGAACGCGACGCCGACCGGGCCAACGCCAACCTCTCCGGACCCACGATCGGGTTCGTCGTCGCGACGATGGTCTTCCTTGCGTTTCCGCTCGCAGTGCGAATCGGGGAGGCCTTCGGTGGCTGATCCCGTCGCACTGGCTCATCTCGCTCGGGCCCTCCTTGCCCGGCGACCAACAACCACCGGCAATGCCGGTGCAACGACAGAAAGCAACGGCGGCACATGAACCAACTCCTGATCCCGATCTCCGCCCGAACCCATCGAGCCCTCGCCGGGCTCGGCAACAAGTTCGGCAGCAAGCTCCGACGCACCTGGGACGAGCGTGCCGATGAGGCCGGCCTCGATGAAGCGGTGACCAAGATGATCTGGCTTGCCGTGGGCATCGGTGTGGCCGTTGCCGCAACGGCGTTCTTCATCACGGTGTTCAACACCGCTCAGGCGAACGTGCCAGATCCGGTCGCACCGACACCATGATGCATGCCCCGCCGGTGGATGCTCTCGTCTCACGCGACCGCGGTGCGGTCGACGTGTCAATCGAGATGCTGTTCGGCACCGTGGCCGTGCTGATGGCACTGCTGCTGGTGTTCGAGACCGCCGCGTTCTGGCATGCGCGCAACGTCTTCGACGACGCGGCCTCCGACGGTGCCCGCATCGCCGCCGCGTATGACGGCAGCTGTGCCGACGGGGTGGAGGTCACCCTGAACGCCATCGCCCGACACGCCGGCTCGTGGGCCCGTGATGTGGAGGTCTCGTGCGTGGATGCACCGTTGGTGGTGGTGACCGTGACCGGTCGCACCCCTGGCGTGGTCGGCGATGCGCTCGGCATGAGCGCCACGGTGGCCGAATCTGCACCGAGGGAGCGATGAGTGGCCTCGGCGACCGATCGCGACCGGGGCGTGGTGACACCGGCGGAGATGATGTTCGTCTTGGTGTTCCTGCTGCTGTCGGTCGCCTTCCTGGGCTTCCTCGGTCGGCTTCACGCAGCAGGCGTACAGGTGACGAACACCTCGCAGTCTGCGGCCCGCGCCGCGTCCTTGGCGGGCGACCCCGACGAGGGGCGCCGGCTCGCGCAAGAAACGGTCGTTGCCTCGACCTTGTCGAGCCGGTGCGCGACGACGCCGATCGCCGAGCTCACGTGGCGGCCGTCGACGGTGGGCAGTTGGCAGGGCGGTTCAGTCACGGTGACGGTGACGTGCGTCGTGGGCAATGGCGAGCTCTCCGGCATCTGGACACCCGGCGTGCGCACCCTTCGTGCGAGCGACACACAACCCATCGACCGGTATCAGCGATGACCGCGGCTGCGCCACCGAACCGCACGACCAGCCACTGTCGCGATCGTGGCTCGCTGTCGGTCATGCTCGTCGTGTTCGTCACCGTCACCCTGGGTGGAGGCGCCCTCGTCGTCGACGGAGGCCGAGCCATGGCTGCCCGTCGGCACGCCGCCAACACCGCCGAGGCAGCGGCGCGACGCGCCGTCGCCGAGCAATCGCTGACTCAGGGGTTCGACCCCGACGTGGCTCGCTCGGTCGCACTGGATCATGCGGTGCGATCGGGGGTGGAC
>JAYUSX010000109.1:0-5372 GCA_043755475.1 Actinomycetota bacterium | reverse complement strand
TGGAGCGCTCGAGGCGTTCCACGCTCTCGCCGGGGCGAGCGACGATCAGCTCACGGCGTTCTTCGGGGGGTTCGCCGACCGGCTGGCCGACGACGATGTGTTCGCCCGCATCGCCCGTGCCAACGACGCCGATGTTGCGTCGGCCCGTGCCCGCGGTCGGTCGACCACGCGGCTCGCCCTCTCACCCAAGATGCGTGCCGACATGGTCGACGGGCTCCTCGTGTGGCAGCACGCCGACGGCGGCCGCGACGTGCAGCTCTCGCGTGTCGATCATCAGGCATGGTGGGTCGAGACCCGCCGTGCCCCACTCGGAGTGGTGGGCTTCGTGTTCGAGGGCCGGCCGAACGTGTTCGCCGACGCAACTGGAGTGCTGCGAACCGGGAACACCGTCGTCTTTCGCATCGGCAGCGATGCGTTGGGCACCGCGAGGGCGATCATGGACGACGCCGTGACGCCGGCCTTGGCCGCTTCGGGCCTCCCGCTCGGTGCAGTGCGCTTGATCGACGCTGCAGCGCACGCTGCTGGATGGGCCTTGTTCGCCGATACACGTCTGGGCTTGGCCGTCGCCCGCGGGTCGGGTCGTGCTGTCGCCCAGTTGGGCGCCGTCGCCCGGCAGCACGGCGTCCCGGCCAGCCTGCACGGAACGGGCGGTGCGTGGATGGTGGTGGCGCCGGGTGCCGATCCCGAACAGCTGGGGCTGGCCGTGCGCCACTCGCTCGACCGCAAGGTGTGCAACACGCTGAACGTCTGCTGCGTGGTGCGTTCGGGCGTCGCCGAGTCGATGCCGGTCGTCATCGCAGCTGCCGGATCGGCAGCCGCAGCGCGCGATGGGCGGCTCGTCGTGCACGCAACCCCGTCGGCCCTCCCGTTCGCAGGGCCCTCGGCCATCGCGCAAGATCTCGAGTCGATCGGGACAGAGTGGGAGTGGGAGAACGATCCCGAGATCACGCTCGTGGTGGTCGACGACATCGCCGAAGCGGTCGATCTGTTCAATCGGTACAGCCCGCGCTTCGCGGCCTCGCTCATCGGAGGCACGGCGACCGACCACCAGCGGTTCTACGACAGCATCGACGCACCGTTCGTCGGCGATGGTTTCACCCGATGGGTCGACGGCCAGTTCGCGTTCGTGCAGCCCGAACTGGGCCTCTCGAACTGGCAGGCCGGCCGACTGTTCGCCCGCGGCGGCGTGCTGTCCGGCGACTCGGTCCACACCATCCGGACACGCGCGCACGTGCTCGACCACCACGTGTCTCGCTGATCTCGCCGGCCGGCGGCGCCTCCGCCGCGAGCGAGCCGATCAGTAGCATCGGGCTCATGTCCCATCGCCGTCCGGCCGCACCGAAGGTTCGGTGGTGGGCGCTGGCCGCTGCTCTGTCGGTGCTGGCGGGGTGCAGTGCCGACCTCGACAACGGGGTGTCGGCCGGCCGTTCCACGAACGCATCGAGCGCATCGAGCACCACGGCGGGGCCGGCGGTCTCGCTCCCCACGCCCAGTTCCATCGCTCCGGACTCGGGACCGCCGACGACGGAATCGACGGTGCCCGCAGATGGCGGCGACACACCCACGTCCACCAGCGCGCCGACGAGCGGATCGGGTTTCGCCGGTGGCGACGGCATCGGCGACGAGTTGTATCCCGCGCTCGGCAACCCAGGTGTGGATGTGCAGGACTACGTGCTCGACATCGACTACGACCGGGCGGCTGGGGTGGTGCGAGGGCGGGTGACGCTCGAGATCGAGTTCACCGAAGCCCGCGACGAGTTCACCCTCGACTCGCTCGGGCCGGTCGTCACCAGAGTGACCATCGACGGCGCCGCCGCCGACTTCGAGCTCGACGAGCCCGAGCTGCGGATCACGCCCGCCGAGAGCATCGAAGTCGGAGATGTGCACAGAGTGCTGGTCGAGTTCAGCGTCGACCCCGACGAGGCATCGTCGTTGGCGGGTCTTCCCTCCGGCTGGTTCGCCACCGCCGGTGGCTCGTACGTCCTGAACGAACCCGACGGTGCCCGCACGTGGTTTCCCTCCAACGACCACCCCAGCGACAAAGCAACGTGGACGTTTCGCATCACGGTGCCCGCCGGTGTGACTGCGGTGGCGAACGGCCGCCTCGTGGGCATGACACCGGGCGGCAACGGAGACACGTGGGAGTGGCGCGAGGACGAGCCGATGCCCACCTACCTGATGCAGGTCCTCACTGGCGACTACGAGATCATCGAGTCCGAGACCTCGGGCGGGCTCGAGCTGGTGAGCGCCGTGCTGCGCGACGACGTGGCGCAGATGCAGCCGTTCATCGACGGGATCGAAGCACAGGTCGCCTTCTTCGAGTCGCTCTTCGGTCCGTATCCGCTCGACCGCTATGGGATCGCCGTCGCCGACAGCTTCGGCGGTCTGGCGATGGAGACGCAGGGACGCTCGATGTTCTCTCGCGAGGATCTGCGCATCGCAGGTGGCTACGTGGAGGAGCTGCTGCTCGCTCACGAGCTCGCTCATCAGTGGTTCGGCAACGCGGTGTCGCCCGGCGCGTGGGAAGACATCTGGTTGAACGAGAGCTTCGCCACCTACGCGGAGTGGCTGTGGCTCGAGGAGATCGGCCTCACTTCGGTGAACGTCGAAACCGAACAGGCGTTGCGGAACCGTCAGTCGGGCGCAGGTACGGCCACCGGGTCGCCGCTGGCCGACGACCTGTTCGGCTACAACAGCTACGACGGAGGCGCCGTCGTGGTTCATGCGTTGCGCCTCACGGTTGGGGACGACGCGTTCTTCCGGGTGCTGCGCGACTGGGTCGACGACTACGAAGGAACCTCGCGGACGACCGCCGAGTTCATCGCTCTAGCCGAAGATCTGTCGGGCCGGCTGCTCGACGACTTCTTCGATCAGTGGCTGTTCGCCGACGTGCCGCCGGCAACGTTCCCCGTGCCGTCGTGAACTCGCCCGCCGAGCGCAGTCAGGCGTTGCGAATCGCTGGGCTCAGTGACCGAGCACCCGGCTCAGGATCGCGCTCCGCCACTTCTCGGCGCGCCGATGCTTTGCCTCGTACGCATCGGCCCCCATCGGCAGCTTCACCATCGCGTTGATGCCGAGCCAACGCAACGGTTCGGGTTCCCATGATCGGGACCGGTGGTTCACCCACGGCAGGTCGGTGAGGTCGGAGCTGTCACCGCTGATCAGATCGCACAGGGTTCGGCCGGCGAGGTTCGTGGTTCCCACGCCGTCGCCCACGTACCCACCGGCCCACGCCACACCCGTGGTGGGGTCGTGGCTGACCGAGCAGTACCAATCGCGCGGCACTCCCACCGGCCCTCCCCAGCGATGTGTGATCGCCGCGTCCGCCAGCGCCGGGAAGATGTCGACGAGGGTGCGATGGATGTCGTCGTGCACAGCGACGTTGCGGTCGTAGTCGGGCTTCACCTTCGAACCGAAGTGATAGGGGGCTCCCCGCCCACCGAACGCGATCCGATCGTCGGCGGTGCGCTGGCCGTAGATCACCAAGCGACGACCATCGGAGAAGGTCTCTCGCCGGCGGAGGCCCACCTCGTCCCAGAACGACAACGGGAGCGGCTCGGTGGCGATCATCAGCGAGTAGATCGGGATGACCTTTCGAGCCTGGCCGGGCAACATCGGCGTGAAACCCTCGGTCGCTCGAACGATGTGCTCGGCGCGGACGACCCCGCGGTCGGTGACCAGCCGCCGCGGCTCGATACCGAGCACCTTGGTGCCTTCGTAGATTGCGACGCCGCTTGCTTCGACCACACGAGCGAGCCCGCGCACCAGACGTGCGGGATGGATGGCGGCGCAGTGCGGGGTGTAGACGCCGCCTTCGGCTTCGGTCACCTGCACCAGTCGCTGGGCTTCGGTGCGGTCGAGCCAGCGGTAGTCGTCGTCGCCGAACCCGTGAGCGTGGTGCTCGGCGACCTCGGCGCGAAGGCGGTCGACATGCGCCGGATTGCGCGCCGCCTGGAACGTGCCGCCCTTGGCGAAGTGGCAGTCGATTCCCTCGCGTGCTGCCACGGCGCCCACCTCGGCGACGGTCGCGTTCATGGCTCGCTGCAGCCTTCTGGCGCCGTCGGCTCCGTGTGTGGCGGCCATCGCGTCGAACCCCATCGGCAACAGCGCGGAGCACCAGCCGCCATTGCGACCGCTCGCACCGAAGCCGGCCACGTGCGACTCGACGATGGCGATGCGGATGTCGGGGTTGCGTCGGCGCAGGTAGTACGCCGTCCACAGCCCGGTGTAGCCGGCGCCGACGATCGCGACGTCGACGTCGGTGTCACCCGCGAGAGCGGGTCGGGGCACCAGTTGATCGTCGGTCGGCAGCGTGTCGTGCCACAGGGAGAGCTCGCGGAGACCCATCGGCTGGCGACAGTACTGCCGCTAGCCTCGTGCCATGTATCCAACGGGGGTGCGGCCTCAGATGCCCCCGGCGCCTGCGACGTATCCGGCCGGGTGGTACCCCGATCCACGTTTCCCCGATATGGTGCGCTACTGGGATGGCCGCGGATGGACATCATGGGTGGCCGAACGCCCCGCACCACCTGCCCCGCCTCATCCCACGATCCCGCTGCGTGCTGGTGTGGGCGCCCTCGCGACCATTCTGGTGTCGCTCGTGGCCAGCCGGTACATCATCGATGCACTGTCGCACCACCAGTGGCCGATCGCGATCTACGTGTTGATCGCCGGCATCATCGGCTATGGCCCGGTGTTGGGGTTCTGCTGGTGGGCGAGCCATCGTTGGGGCCGCAGGTCGCTGCGCGCCGACAGCGGGTTGTACGCGCGATGGGCCGACGCCGGGTGGGGTCCGGTCACATGGCTCAGTTGCTTGGCGGCGCAGATCACGCTCGGCGTCATCGTGGTCGCCACGGGTCTGCCGTTCAGCAGCAACACCGAGGGAGTCGACACCGTGGGCGGTGAGCGCGGTTACGTGATCGCGGTCCTCGTCCTGGCGGTGGTGGCTGCGCCGTTGGTCGAAGAGATGGTGTTTCGCGGGCTGGTGCTGCGATCGTTCCTCGCGGTGATGCACCCAGTGGCTGCGATCGGATTGCAGGGTGTGCTGTTCGGCATGGCTCACTTCGATCCGGTTCGAGGAACGGGCAACATCGGCCTGATCATCGTGCTGGGCGGTGTCGGGGTGGTGATGGGTGGCGCGGCATACCTGTTCCGACGCATCACGCCGACGATCATCGCCCACGCGATCATCAACGCGATCGCGATGACCATCGCGCTCACCGGCTGGGGTCCGGCCTGATCAGTCCGCCGATCGACGCCTGAGGAGCAGGTTGTCGATCAACCTCACGTCGCCGAACCACACCGCGATCAACAGCAACGCCTCGCCAACGACCACATCGAGCGGCTCGAGCGTGTCGGGATGCACCAGAGCA
>JAYUSX010000108.1:0-2140 GCA_043755475.1 Actinomycetota bacterium | reverse complement strand
TCTACTTGTTCCTCTTCAAGATGATGGTGCCGGCAGGCAACAGGACGGCCACGGTGCCGCCGAGCACGCGCAGCAACGACTGCGCCCAGTAAGGAAGATCGACTGCCAGCATTATCGATCGATGTCCCCGAGGATGAAGTACAACGAGGCGAGAATCGAAATCACGTCGGGCACGTACACGCCGCGCAACACCCACGGCACGATCGAGATGTTGTTGAAACTGGCAGAGCGGATCTTGACCCTGAATGGGCTGAGGTCACCCTTGCTGACGATGTAGTAGCCCATCTCGCCGAGCGGGTTCTCCGTGCTCACCCACGCTTCGCCTTCTGGCACCTTGATGATGCGCGGCACCTTGGCCATCACCGGACCGGACGGCATGCCATCGAGCAGTTGGTCGACGATCTTGGTGGCTTCGCGGGTCTCCTGCAACCGGATCCAGCAACGAGCGAAGCTGTCACCGTCGGGGTGGGTCCAGACCTTGAAGTCGACCTTGTCGTAGGCGAGTGCGATCTTCTGGTCACGACGCAGATCCCAGTCCACGCCACTCGCTCGAAGGTTGGCACCGGACATGCCGTACTGCTGGGCGACCGCCGGCGGGATGACACCGATGCCGCGGGTGCGGTCCTGGAAGATCTTGTTGCCGAAGAGCAGGTTCTCGATCTCGTCGCAGAAGTTCCGCAGCTTCTTCATCACCTGATGGGTCTCGTCGATCCAGCCCTTGGGCAGATCGTCCTTCAGGCCACCGATGCGGTCGAAGTTGGGGTGGAAGCGACCGCCCGTGGCGCTCTCGATCAGGTTCAGCACGTACTCACGGTCGCGGAACGCCATGAACACCGGCGTGATCGCGCCCAACTGCACGCCCAGGTCGCCGAGGAACAGCGAGACGTTGGCGATGCGGCTCAACTCGAACAGGATGGTGCGGATCCACTGGGCACGCGGGGGTGCCTCGATGTCCATCAGCTGTTCCGCAGCGAGGATGAACGGCACCTCGTTGGCGAAGCTGCCCAGCCAGTCGATGCGGTTGATCAGCGTGGTGACCTGCGGAAAGGTGCGCACCTCGGTGAGCTTTTCGTACCCGCGGTGCATGTATCCGGCGCCCGGGTCGGCCCAGACCACCTGTTCACCGTCGAGGCGCACGATGATCCGCAACGTGCCGTGTGTGGCGGGGTGCTGCGGCCCGATGTTGAGCGTCATGCCCTCGGTTTCGAGCTCGACGTTCAGACGCGCGTCGGCCGCCTGTGCCGCGATGTAGCTGAGCTTCTGACGATCGATCAGGTCAGTCATCGGAGGCTCCTTCACCGGCGTCAGCCGGAGCATCGTCGCCCTCACCGGGCAGGGGCTCGACGTCGACGATGCCGGGCCACGGCTTCACGTGTCGGGCCAGCAGCGGGAAGTCCTTGCGCAACGGGTGGCCCTCGAAGTCGGTGGGCAGGTACATGTTGCGCAGATCGGGGTGACCCGCGAAGCGGATGCCGAACATCTCGTGGCACTCGCGTTCGTGCCAGTTGGCGCCCGCGTAGTTGGTGACCCAGCTGTCGACGATCAGCGGGTCGGCATCGGGAACGTCGGCCTTGATCGTGATGCCGACATGGCGCTCGAGATCGGTGACCCGGGCGAACACCTGGAATCTGGTCTCGCCGCCGGTGTAGCCCTGGACGATGTCGGTCTTGCGTTCCGGCGGCGGAGCCGTCGGGTCGTCCTCGCCGCGACCGTACGGACTGGGCATCCAGTCGATGGCCGAGAGGAAACAGAAGTAGTGGAACCCGTCGTCGCGAAGTGCGCGGCCGGCTTCGCGCCATGCATCAGTGGCAACCCGCACCCAGAGATCGGTGTTCGGGACGAGCTTCACGTCGACGAGTTGCTCGCCGAGCGCAGCCCGGAGGTTGGCGACGATGCCCTCGCGAAGCGTGTCGCTCGCGAGTGCCGGGGTCTCGGCAGCGTTGGTGCTGTCACTCAATGGGGCCACCGCCGACCACGATCGGATCCTTGACGAGCGCCTTGTAGCCCTCGCCACGCCAGCGCGCACCCATATCTTCGTTCTTGATGCGCTGCTGCAGCAGGACGACACCCTCGAGCAGGGCCTCGGGTCGGGGTGGGCAGCCGGGCACGTAGACATCGACCGGGATGATCTGGTCGACAC
>JAYUSX010000107.1:0-13848 GCA_043755475.1 Actinomycetota bacterium | reverse complement strand
GGAAACGACCGACTTCCCTGAAGTAACGGGACGGTCGGCGCACCACGCAGATCACCGGCTTGGACCGTCGATACGACCACGCTCACTTCTTATCCTGCTGGCACGATGATTCCGGGCGACGACAACGCCACCCCTGTCACCGCAATGCACGAGCGACATCCGTGGCTCACGCCCGGAGTCAAGGGCATCGGCTGCGTCGAGACCGCCGAGCACACCGCCGTCGCCACCCACGCCCCGGCCGACATCCGCGGCTGCATTCGGACTCCTCGCCGCGACGCTGAGCTTTCGGGAACCTCGTCGCCGGCATCCTGTAGACCGCCGTTGGTCCTTCGTGGGCGTTCGCGTACCTGGCGCTTGCGATGGCCGTCGCGTTCGCGATTCTGCTGGTCTCCGGGCGCTAGTCCGCTGTCGTCTGATCAGCCATGCACCCAGGGTCAGGGCCACTCAAATTTGGGCTTGTCCAACGAGTCATTGCCCAACCTCGACGGGCACTCCCATCCCTCAGCCTTCCCAATCGAGATGAGAATCGACGGCCGATTCGCCCCCAACGGTTCAGCTGGCCAAATCGGCCGCAGGAAGAACACCCAGCTCAAGGCCACTTTCTTGGCGCCCTCGGCAGTGTGTTGTCTCAGGACATACAGGACACATGTCGCGCGTCATAAAGGACACAGCCTTGGCGGATGTCGAAAGCCCGTCTGGTCTCGTTGAACATCATGCAGTAGCGCGCAGTAGATGGACAAGTGGATGGACAACTTTCGGCGTCGGTCCCCTGGGGCCGTACGGCAGCCGAGGGCATCAGAACGGGTCGTGACCGTGGGTCTGATAAACCTCAGGTCACCCGCGAACGGGGTGTCATCCGGACACTTTGCTTGCGAGTCGACCGGCAACTTTCAGCAGCCGGGCATGGCCGTTGCAACGACGCGCTGCAGCACGCCGAGCGGCGTGTATCCGTCGTCCTTCGAGATTGGACCGACAATCGTGTTCGCGAGCCAAACCGACAGCCCGAGAAGATCGGCCGGATCTGAACGGCCGGTGCTGATCGTGTGTTCTGCCATGAAGGTGAACTCGTTCATCACACCGGGCACCTGACGGCTCGCCGTCTTGGCCAGCACGACTGAACTCATCCCTGTCGACTCCGACTCGACGAAACGTGGATCGACCCCGAGCGCTCCGATCACCTCGGCCATCGCCGCCGGGAATCGGGCGACCGCACCAGACGCTGGAGCGAGCGGCGTCAGCACCGGGACGAACGTCGTGGCGTAGACGAACACGGCGACCTGAGGACGCCATAACAACACGTTCGCATACCAGTCACCGAGCACCGTCGTCGATGACGGCGGCTCAGCCATCGGTAGACCGACGCGATCCAGGAACTTCTTCGTACCCCGAACCGTGAACACGGCTACTCGCCGACCAGCGCCGCTTCGATCGCCGTGCACGCTTCGTCGAGCAGGCGCGTTCGCCGGCGACTTGTCTCAGCATTCGCCTCGGACGCGACGTAATCCGCCAGTTCCTCGAACGCAATTGTCCGGCCCGTCAGGACGGCGCCCGCAGCGACGCCTTCGGCGCGGGCGACGAGGAGCTCGCACGCGTCATCGAGCAGCAACACGCCCGCTTTGCGGGCGTCGGCGCATCGTCGGGCATGTCGAGGAAGTGGCGGAGGTCAGCGACGAGCATCAGTCTCACGGTAGCGACGATCGGAACCGACCGGAATGTCACGACCGTGGTGATGCGCCGTTGGATCGGCGCTGGGGGTGCTGCGTTGTGGCGGTGATGGCCTGACGAAACGAGACGGTTCGGCGGACCCGTGGTGAGAAGGAGGCCGGCGGACCCAGGAAAGCTAGGCCCACTGAGGGATTCATCGGGAGCGATCTGCCGAGGTGGCCCGCCCAGCAATAGATCAACCCAGCGAGGGCAGTCGTTGTTGCTTACCGATCAGCGAGGCGAGGGGGTCGCCCTTGTCGCGGAGGCGTTGGCCGACGGTCGCGATGGCCCATCGGTCGGGCCGCAGGTCCGGGTCGTCGAGCTCGTCCCACAGGATGGGCACCGACACGGGCGCACCATGTCGCGGCCGCACGCTGAACGGAGCGACGAGCGTCTTGTTGATCGCGTTCTGCGTGTAGTCGAGCCGGGCGAGCCCGTTGCGCTTCGAGGTCGACCACTCCCAACTCACCATCTCAGGCACGGTGGCGCCGATGGCTCGCGACAGCTGCTCCACCCACGCCTGCGTGTCATCGAAGGTGTAGCCGTCGGCGACGGGCACCCAGATCTGGATGCCACGGCTGCCGGTGACCTTCGCACAGCCTTCCACACCCGTGTGTTCGAGCGCGGTGCGGTGCAGTCGCGCGAGCACGAGCACATCGTCGAACGTGGTCGACTTGCCAGGGTCGATGTCGAACAGCGCCCACGAGGGCTGGTGCGGGTGTGCCGTCGTTGACGTCCACGGGTGCAACTCGAGGCCGCCGAAGTTGGCCGCCCACACCAGGGCGGCAGGGTTGTCGAGTACCGAGTACACCTCGGTCTCGCCGGGGTCCGCGTCGGCCCTGTGCCAGCTGCCGACGAATTCCGGCGCGTGGTCGGGCCGGGCCTTGTGCCAGAAGCCGGCCTTGTCCATGCCGTCGGGGAACCGGTGCAAGTTGATCGGCCGGTCGTGCAGGTACGGCAGCATCACCGGCGCCATCAGCGCGTAGTGGCGGATGATGTCGCGCTTGGTGACCGCCGGGTGCGGACGCTTGGCGGGCACCAACACCTTTTCCAGGTTGGTCAGCTTCAACGTGTGCTCTCCGAGCTGCCACTTCCCGCCCGACTTCGGCAACTCGTCGAGTGCGGCCAGTTCGTCGTCGGTCGGACCCGTCCACAGCGCGTTGCTCGACGATGTCGCCGCCGGTGCCGCCGCCGGTGCCGCCTTCACCGCGTCGTTGGTGCGACCCGTCTTCACCGACAGCGGGTGCTGCTCGGGATCCCAACCCTCGACGGCAAGCTCGTCGTGCTTGTGGATCAGGAGCCACTGCTCCTTGTCGCCAGGCTTGCCGCGCCGCACGAGCGCGAAATGGCCGGCCAGCTTGCGGCCGTGCAGATCGAAGTGCAGGCTCCCGGCGGCGACCGCCTCGACCGCGTCGTCGGCATCGGTCAGCTCCCAGGTGCCCCAATCCCACACGATCACATCGCCGCCGCCGTACTCGCCGGACGGGATCACACCCTCGAAATCGAAGTAGTCCAGCGGATGATCCTCCACATGTATCGCCATTCGCCGCACGTCGGGGTCGAGCGTCGGCCCCTTCGGCACCGCCCAGCTGAGCAGTACGCCGGCGGCCTCGAGCCGAAGGTCGTAGTGCAGTGCGCCGGCGCGGTGGCGTTGCACGACGAACCGGTTGCCAAGCGCCGCAGGAGCATGCTCGCCCGAGGGCTCCGCGGTCTTCGTGAAGTTGCGCTTCCCCCGGTAGGGCGCGAGACGCTCCTTCGGTGTCGGAGTCGCGGTTGGGCGCATGGTCGTGTTCTTCGCGGTGCGTTGCTTGGCTGGCATCGCTACCGGTGTACCCCAGTTCGGTGGTGAACAGACCGATCGGCGCACGACGCGACACACCGGCTTCGCTCGTCTGGCCGCTCAGCTGGGTTTCCCGAAATCAGGCTGCACGATCTGCGCCACTCCAAGCTCGGTGCCTCATGCAGGTTCATTCGGCTCCACAGGTGGGCCGCGCGCAGAGCTCTCGGTTCTCGCCGATGACGTCTTGCGCCTCGAAACCGACGTTGTCCTTCAAAAGCCGCGCGCAACGACTACGAGTCGGCTGTACACCGCTACCGCGTAGCGCAGGCAGCTGTCGAGGAACACTCTGCCGGAGCCCAGGTAGACCTCTCACGTGTTCAGCGGGTGCTCGACGAAGCGCGGTGGTCGATGGCGCGGGCGAAGGCGATCGTTCAGGGTTACCCGCCACCTCCCCCGCCGGCGACGCTGCAGAACCCCGGCACGCGTGGCGAACCCGCAGTCCGCCTCGCCGACGACGATCGACCCATGTACGTCGGTGTGCCGGTGTCGTTTCGATCCGGGTGGTTCGGCGGAGGGGGTGGACCGCTCGGTGGGCTCATGGCCGGCTCGATGCTCGGGGGGTTCGGAGGCTGGAGCACGAGCGACATGGATGGCGACAGCGATTGGGACGAGAGTGCCGACGCCGACGGTGCATGAGGTGAACGCGCAGAACGGCGACGTTCGGGCGCTCTGCGGCTGGAAAGCGGCCGGCTGACCGTCGCACAGGAGAGCCTCCATCAGACCCAGGGCGATTCAATCGGAGGCGGGCTGACAGAAATCGATGTATGGGCAGCAATTGCCGTCAACGAACGCTGGTTTGGGTGTGCGACACGCCGGGTACCGGTTGAGGCCGGACAGTTCGCCGGCTCAACGTGAGGGAGAAGGACATGCGCAAGATCCTTGGAGTGACAGCACTCACTGCCGTGCTCACCGTGGTGCCGGCTTCGGCCGCATTCGCGACCGTGCCACCGGATGATCCCAACGATGTGGAGGCGATCGACAACCCGATCGACGAGAACGATGACGGAGGCTTCGACGATTGGGGGCTGCTCGGCCTTCTCGGCCTCGCAGGTCTCGCCGGACTCAAGCGCCGGGAGCCCGACCGTGTCGTGCAGCCCGAGCGAGTCGGCACTCGGGACTGACCCACCAGTTGCCGGCTACACCGTAGGGCCGCCCCGTCATCGACTTGCACCTCACTTGCATCGGCTGCGATGCGAGTGAGGTCGGTCGACGCATTGGCCGTGCCGCCGCGCTCGGTGCACGTCGACGAAATTCTCGGAGCTCGAGACTGAACACGCGGCGGCCACATCGGGTGCCGCGCTCGTGACCACGGTGCCGTCTGCGCTCAAGGGCGGGGGGGGGCGCTGTTCGCTGAGCCTCAAGCGACGAGTGTCGACTGAGCGCGGCACTCGGGGTGGGGTGCTTGCCGGCTTTGCACTGCGGCACCCGCACTGCGGAGGACGGAGATGGCTGCTGCGTCGATTTGAGCGACCGCGCCCAGGAAGGAATGGCGCATGACCGGCCCGGTTCGGGCTCGGTCCATCATGTTGAGGCCCATGCTGGTGACGGTGTCAACGTTCGGACTGATGATTTGCACCGCCAGCCCGGCACGTTGCAGACGCTCCGCCTCGCGTCGGACCTGGCGATGTGACAGCGAGCGCAACGGGTTGCGTCCCTTCTGATGCCCCATGGGTGACAGCACGATCACGAGGTCGAGATCTGCGTCGGCCAGCACGTCGGCATGGGTTGCGGATGTGACACCTCCGTCCACGTACCGGTGCTCGCCGATGCGCACCGGCCGTGCCAGGACCGGGATGGCGCACGACGCCGCGACGGCGTCGGCCGGCTTGACAGTGTTCGCAAGGTCGGGATTTCGGCCGAACCACTCCAGGCGGCCGTCACCGAGACGGACGGCGGAGATCCACAATGGTTTCGACGGCCAGGTCTCGACGAAGCGCGCAAGCGGGGCAAACTGCGGTGAGTGGTCGAACATGCCATGAGGCAGCATGCTCGCCAGCGCACCGGGTACCTGCGACGGATGCCTGAGCGCGTTCAACATGTGCCAGCCGGGCATGGTGAGGCTGGGAACTGCTCGCCGTGCGACGACGCTGTCGGTCGCCCTCATCACGGCTCGGAAGACGGCGCCCTCCGCGCTCGGATCTACGTCCATGGCCCACGCCGCAAGATCTTCGGGCATGACGTCAGAACGAAGGAGCGCTCCCACGATGCTGCCGGCCGAAGTGCCCACGATGATGTCGGCGGTACGAGGGTCCCACCCGAGGTCGTGGTGCAGCGCCCACAGCGCGCCGGCGTGAAACGCAAGCCCTGACGCTCCCCCTCCGCCGAGCACGAGGCCGATGCGAGCAGGACGGCCTTCAGGACCCGACGTGGATCCCGACTCTGGCGGCTGAAGTGGTCGTGCTTGCATGGTTTCCTTGCGGGCGCAACCGGCGGTTCGACGACCAGAATCGGAGTACCCAGGAAGACCGACAGCCAAACAGCGGCACGCGAGGCCGGTCCGACGCCGAGGCGGAGTGGACGGACGCAGCTGCTCTGGCGGGGTTCGCTACGGACGTCACCGCAGACTTCGAGGCGCAGTTGGGGGTGATGGAAACGCTGGGAGTGAAGCCGAGTCGGTTGAAGGCAGGCCTTGCCCGGTCGCTGAGAAGCTAGGGGCGTTCAGGCTCAATGGTCGCGTGGTCAAGCGTTCACCGTTGTCGACCATCGTCGAACTCGAGGCGTTGCAGATGGCCGTGCGAGGCAAGCGCTCGTTGTGGGAGACCCTGCAGGTGGCGCTGCCGACGCATGTCGGACTCGACGCGCTGATCGCGCGCGCCGACGATCAACTTGACGTGCTGGCCGCGTTGCACGCCGGCCGCGTCGCCAGCACATTCTCCCCCCGGCCGGGCTGACGAGCGGCGCCCGGTGGCAGCGCAACCCGGCAACGACCTAGCGCATCGCCACCGATCGGGATCGGACCTGATGATCTGCGATCGCTTGTCTGCACGTTTGGACCTCGTACCAAGAGGGCATTCAGGCGCTGCACCCCTGGTGCCCTGGTCACCCGTGAATGAGGAGAGTTCAATGCCAAAGAGTGGTCGTTTCAATCCTGGACAGGCGAAGCTCGATCAACAGGGAGCCAAGGGACGTCTGACGAGCAATCCCTCGCAGCCTCCGATGCTGACGCCGCGCACCAGCAAGGTGCCGGCACAGGACAGCGACTTCCTGACGACCTCGCAAGGCACACGGTTGCCCGATACTGACGACTCGTTGAAGGCGGGTGGGCGTGGTCCGACGCTGCTGGAGGACTTTCATCTTCGCGAGAAGATCATGCACTTCGATCACGAGCGCATCCCTGAGCGAGTGGTGCATGCTCGCGGTGCGGCCGCTCATGGCGTGTTCGAGTCGTACGGGACAGCGTCGGAGATCACCTCGGCCGACTTCCTGCAGCCAGGACGCAGGACGCCTGTCTTCACACGATTCTCGACAGTGGTCGGGTCACGCGGTTCGGCCGACACGGTACGCGACGTGCGCGGCTTCGCGGTCAAGTTCTACACCGACGCCGGCATCTTCGATCTCGTCGGCAACAACATCCCGGTGTTCTTCATCCGCGACGGGATCAAGTTCCCGGACCTGATCCACGCGGCGAAGCCCGAACCCGATCGTGAGATCCCGCAGGCTCAGACCGCGCACACCACGTTCTGGGATTTCGTCTCGAGCATCCCGGAGTCACCGCACATGCTGATGTGGGCGATGTCGGATCGGACGATCCCGCGCTCGTACCGAATGATGGAGGGTTTCGGAGTGCACACGTTCCGTCTCGTCAACGAGGCCGGCGAGTCGAGCCTGGTCAAGTTCCATTGGAAGCCGGTGCTCGGCGTGCACGGTCTCGTGTGGGAAGAGGCGTTGACACTGAACGGCGTCGACCCAGATTTCCACCGCCGTGACCTCTACAACGCGATTGGCGGCGGAGCGTTCCCCGAATGGGAGCTGGGTGTGCAGGTGATGCCCGACAGCGAGGACCAGTACTTCAACGGGATCGACTTGCTCGACTCCACCAAGCTCGTTCCTGAAGAGCTCGTGCCGGTGCAACCGATCGGTCGCATGGCCCTCAACCGCTGCCCCGCCAACTTCTTCGCCGAAGTCGAACAGGTCGCCTATCACGTCGGTCACCTCGTACGAGGCGTAGAAGTCGTCGACGACCCGCTGATGCAGGCACGCATGTTCAGCTACCTCGACACACAGCTCACCCGGCTCGGCGGCCCGAACTTCTCGCAGATCCCGATCAACCGGTCCCTCGCCCCGGTCAACGACAACTTCCGCGACGGCTTCCACCAGCAGGCAGTCCACCACGGCAGGACCCCCTACCTGCCGAACACCGTCGGGGGCGGATGCCCGTTCCTGGCGGGCGATGCCGACGGTGGTTACATCCACATGCCGCGCCAGGTGGAAGGCGTCAAGGTCCGTGAACGCGGCCCTGACGACGAGTACGCCCAAGCGACGTTGTTCTGGAACAGCGTGAGTGAGATCGAACAGGATCACATCGTCGATGCCTACACATTCGAGCTCGGCAAGGTCGAGGTCGCCTCAGTGGTCGACCGTATGGTGACCCGCCTCATGCTGGTCGACGGTGAACTCGCTCGCCGCGTGAGCGTCGGGCTCGGACTGCCGGCCACTTTGTTCGCGACGCCAGCGGCGACCGACTCCACCGACGTGGCCGCCGACGAGGACGCACCGTTCAACGATGCGACCGGAGGGCTCGATGCGTCCCCTGCGCTGGCGATGATCTCCGACAACGCGTACCCGATCGACGGACGCGTCGTCCAGATTCTCGCCAACGACGGATCCGACCTGGCCGGTATTCGAACCCTGCAGGCGGCCATCCTGGCGGCCGGCGGCGTTCCTCACGTCGTCGCCACCCACAAGGGCAACATCGTCGGTTCGCGACGCGGAGACCAACTCACGGTCGATAAGTCATTCCACACTGCATGCCCGGCCGAAGCCGACGCACTCGTCGTCGCCAGCGGGACGAGCTTCGCGCAAGACCCCGGTGTCATCACCTACATCCAGACCGCGTTCAGGCACTACAAGCCGATCGCCGCCTGGGGCGACGGCGGACAAGTCCTCGCCAACGCAGGGATCGACAGCTCGGAGCCCGGCGTCATCGTGGCACCGAAACCGAGCAAGGCATTCGCGAAGTTGTGCATCGACGCGCTCGCCGTCCATCGTCACTGGGATCGTGCCGCAACCCACCCCACCCGCAACGCCGGAGCAGAGGTCTGACATGCCCAACGGAATCGACTTGATCCTCGAAGACCACGCGAAGGTCGACGACCTCTTCGCGCAGTTCGACGAGAGCGGAGACGCGACATTGATTGGACAGGTGGTCGACTGCCTCAAGGCACACGACGACGCCGAGCAAGCCGCCCTCTACCCGATGATCGGAAACCTGCTCGGCAACCCGGAAATGATCGCGCGTTCTGGACAGGCGCACTCAGCAGTCAAGAAGCAGGTAGACCTGCTCGCCACACTCGAGGGGCCCCCGCTCGTGGGCGCCTTCGCCGAGCTCCGTCGGCTGGTGGACCAGCACGTGGCTGACGAACAGGACAACCTGCTGCCCGCGCTCGCCGACGCTGCGACCCCCCAGCAACTCGACGAGCTCGGCGCCCGCCTCCTCCAGGCCAAGCAACGAGGCGGCTGAGGCATCTGGCGGCCGACCGTCGGCTGTGCCCATCCGACGGTTCGACCTTGCAAGCAGTGGGTAGTAACTCGGTCATGAGCACTTCTTCCACCATCGAAGCTTCGGTCGATCTGGGTGCGGCCGGGCGACGCGGCCCACTGTCGGGCTGGGTGGTCGATCGCTTCTACGGCGGTGCCCGCCCGTCGCCCATTCAGCTCGGCGATGCGCTGTCAGATGACGCACAGACCGCGTTGTACCTTTGCTACGAGTCCCACTTCAGTGGCATCGCACCATCGTTCGATGCCGAGTGGGACCCTCTGCTGATCGAGTTCCGTCGCCGCCTCGAGCGGGCGTTCGAGCGCGAGCTCCGTCGGCGTGTAGGCGAGAATGAGGACGCTGTGACCCCTCACAACGTGGGCGGTTGCCTCCGCCGTCTCATCGCCGTTGACACTGGTCCTTCCGTGTCCCGCCATATGGAGCGCGTCGGGACATTGGACCAGATGCGGCAGTTCGTACTCCACCGTTCGGCCTACCAGCTGAAGGAGGGCGACGGACACACCCTCGGCATCCCGCGGCTCCGCCACGATGCCAAACAGCGCCTTGTCCAGATCCAGGCCGGCGAGTACGGCGCTGACGGGGCAGACCGCGTGATGCACTCCGAGCTGTTCGCACAGACCATGGCGGAACTCGGTATGGACAACCGTCCCAACGCCCATCTCGCCAGCCTGCCGGCGAGCGCGCTCGCGGTGAGCAACTTGATCTCCATGTTCGGTCTGAACCGCCGGCTTCGAAGCGCTCTCGTGGGGCACTTGGCGGTATTCGAAATGACCTCTGTCGAGCCGATGGGGCGATACGCCCGGGCGCTGCGGCGAATGGGTGCCACCGATCGGGCCGCACGGTTCTATGACGTGCACGTGCTGGCCGATGCCGAACACGAAGTGCTCGTCGTCGAGCTCGCTGCCGCGCACCTGCGCGACGAGCCGGGCGCCGGGGACGAGGTGATGTTCGGCGCGTCCTGCGTGCTCGAGGTGGAACGATGGTTCGCCTCGGACCTCCTTGACGCCTGGTTGGCGTTTTCGCCGGCGCACGCCGCCCGCGAGCGCGCCGCGTGATCCGCGACGCCACGTACGTCGTGCCGCTCCGGTGTGCCGAGCCGCATTCCGAGGAGCTGACGACCTACCTGCGATGGGTCGGCAGCCGAATGCCGTTGGTGATCGTCGACGGCTCACCACCGCCCGTGTTCGATGCCGTGCACCACGCCTGGTCAGAGTGGAGCACCCACGTCCGCCCCGACGACGGAATCGCGGGAGCGAACGGCAAGGTTCGGGGCGTGCTGAGCAGCGTGGCGCACGTCGCAACACCGTTCGTCGTCATCGCAGACGACGACGTTCGCTACACGGAGACATCGTTGAACGCGTGTGTCACCGGCCTTCACGACGCTGAACTGGTGGTGCCGCAGAACTTCTTCTCGCCACTGCCCTGGCACGCCATGTGGGACACCTCCCGCACGCTGTTGAACCGTGCCGTCGGTCACGACTTCCCCGGCACGATGGGTGTCCACACGCACCACCTGGCCGCTGGGTACAACTCCGACGTCCTCTTCGAGAACCTCGAGCTGATCCGCACCGTGGCAGCCCGTGGCGGAACGTGCGTCTGGCGCCCGGACATCTACGTCAGGAGGGTGCCGCCAACCGTCGCCCATTTCTGGGCACAACGGGTTCGCCAGGCCTATGACGAGTTCAGCAGGCCCATGCGGATGGCACTCTGGCTGTCCCTCCTGCCGCTTGCTGCGATGGCGGTCGCTTCGGGCCGCGCCCGCGCGGTCGCTCTGCCCACGCTGGGGGCGGTGGTGGTGGCCGAGGTCGGTCGTCGTCGCCACAACGGTCGAGGGTGGTTCTCGCCGATCGCATCGCTGGCGACACCGATCTGGCTGCTGGAACGCTCTGTATGCGCCTGGCTGGCCGTGATCGAGCGGCTCCGAGGCGGCGTGAAGTACTCCGGAGGCCGCTTGGTCAGCGCAGCGACTCCCGCTCGTCGACTGGCTAGCGAGCAAACCCGCACGGCGGCGCGACGGGCAACGACATGAGGAGGCGCAAGGCAACCACCGAAGGGAGCGAACGGCTCACGTCGTACCTCGCGAGGCGGAACTTCGCCGTCACGAGCGAACAATCGGGCTCTACGCCACCGCCACACAACGGCCACCGCCCCGTGACGAAGACCCCCATGCGGATCGACCACAACGACATCATTCTCCCGGCTTCCACCGTGGCACCGTTCATGCAGACATCTCGGCCACAGATCGGTCTGGTGCAAGGTTGACGAGATCGACGGGCCGCACTTTTGCTGTCTACGGGGCGGGCATCGCTGGATTGAGCGCAGCTCACGAGCTCAGCCGTCGCGGGTGGAGCGTCTCGATCTACGAATCGACCGACGAGGCAGGGGGCTTCTTTCGATCGGCTCGCCGCTCGAACGATGATCAGATGCCGTCGGAATACTCGTGGCATGGGATGGGACCCTGGTATCACAACGTGTTCGACCTGATGCGACAGATCCCTTTCGATGCCGACGGCAGCGTCTACGACTGCGCGCTGTCGCGCCCGATCGATTTCGGCGTCGCCCCCGACGCCGGGACGGCCGAGTTCGATGACCCGTCCGACCTGCTGATCGACGTTCGCAGGATGTTCCGCATGACCCGACGCGACCGCTTCTGGTGGACCCGGCTGATGCTCAAGGAGTGGACATCCAATCGTCGCAGCGTCGAGCACTACGCAACGCTCAACGCCGCTGCCCAATGGCGGGCGCGGTTGACCGCCGAGGCCTCGGCGACGTGGACGGCGTGCTTCGGGCCCTGGATCGGATCGGACTGGACACGGGTGTCGTTGCACCAAGCCGGACAGTTCTTCCTCAAGCAGCTCACCTCGCAACCACCACACCCGCATCGTGCCGACACCGACGGCCCGGCGTGGGAACACGGCGCACGGTCCGGTTGGTTGCTGCTTCGAGGCCCGAGCAGCGAGTTCTGGTTCGACCACTGGATACAGCACCTGACCTCGGTAGGCGTGACCTTCCACTGGAGAAACGCACTGCACCACTTTGACTACGACGGCACCAACATCAATGCGGCCCATGTCGGTTCGGATGAAGTGGTCGCCGCCGACCTACACGTCTTGGCGACGAACCCGTTCGCAGCGGTCGAGATCCTCGAACGGACCCCGGCCTTGGCAGGGCTCGACCAACTCTGCCTGTTCCGACCGTTGACCGCCGACGGTCCACACGTGCAGGTGTCCTTCCGGATCGCCTTCAGCGACCACATCAAGTGGCCACGGGACCGCTGTGCCGTCGTCGTCACCGACTCCGAGTTCGATCTGACGATCTTCGCCGAGGAGCAGGCCTGGGCACCTTCCGTTGACCTCGGCGACGGCATCGCTTCGCTGTGGACCGGCACGGCATGCGTGTCCAGTGCCCCTGGTCGCGTCCACGGACTGGCAGTCGAGTTCTGCACGAAACAGCAGTTCATCGACGAAGTCCAAGCACAACTGCTGCGCTGCGCTTCGATCGATACCCTCATCCGCCGAGCGAACCGTGGCCGCTGCCTGGCATCGTTCCCGATCGCTCGTATCGAGGTATGGCACGAATGGATGTTCTCGCCCGAGGGCATCAGCGGAGGCGAACCGAAATGGGTCAACTCCACCCGCACACAACCGTTCCAGCCGACTCAGGCAACGCCGGTGGCGAACCTCGTCCTGGCTGGAGCACATACACATACCTCCGCCGATGTGTGGAGCATCGAAGCAGCCGTCGAAAGCGGACGCCGCGCAGCACGACTCGTCGAGCCGGACGTCACTGTCATCGCACAGCACAAACCCGTCTGGCTCCGCGTTCTCGGCCGGCTCGACGATCAGCTCTACCGGCTTCGCGCCCCTCAGCTCCTCGACGTGCTCGCGGTGACCGTCCCCACAGCACTCATCTCGCTGATCGCACACCGCGCCCGTCGGCGTTCATCGTGAGCGACGTAGGGTTCAACCAGCAAGCGTCGACTATCGCTGAGCAGATCCCATCGCTGCCCAAAGGCGACCGCTGATTCGGCCTGGGATCCGCGGGTGCTCCTGACCTTGGAAACGAGGATGGAGCATGGCAACTACAGGTGGTGCGCGGCGGAGGTCGCAGAAGTACCCGGACGAGCTGCGTGAGCGGGCGGTCCGGATGGTCCTGGAGATCCGTCGCGAGACTGGTGAGACCCACGGGGTGATCTCGCGGGTCGCGAATGATCTCGGCGTGGGTGTCGAGTCGTTGCGCCAGTGGGTGAACCGGGCCGAGACCGACTCGGGGCGCCGGGTCGGGACTACGTCGGCGGACGCGCAGCGGATCGTCCAGCTCGAACGCGAGAACAAGGAGCTGCGGCGAGCGAATGACATTTTGAAGGCTGCATCGATTTTCTTCGCGACCGAGCTCGACGGTCGCCCGAAGAGGTAGCCCCGCCTGTGACCTCGGCGGAGGTCGCCGAGGCGGTGGTGTTCATCGACGCTCACCGGTTGGAAGCCGCAGGTCGCGCTGCTCGTGAACGAGCTGACGCGGTTGTTCAACGCAACAGGTCACCGGCGGGAGGGAACCCCCGACGCGCCAACCGAAGGCGGCAAGCGATTCA
>JAYUSX010000106.1:0-5396 GCA_043755475.1 Actinomycetota bacterium | reverse complement strand
GCACCGGGGCACCGATCTGACCATTGGAGATCATCAGCCCTGACGCTCCGGTGGAGAAGTCGCCGCTGATCGGATTGACCCCGCTGTGCAAGCCCGACACTTGTTGCACCAGCACCCCGTCACTCACGTCGGCGACCAGCTCCGCCTGCGATCGGGCACCCGGTTGCACCTGCAACGCCAGACAGCCGACGCCCGGCGTGCCCTTGAATCCGCCGCGCACGGCATTGCCGGTGCTGACGGTGTGAGCGCGCCGGGCGCTGTAGCTGTTGTGCACGAAGCCGCGCAGCACGCCACCGTCGACGAGCACGTTGCGGCGCGCGGCCAGACCCTCTCCGTCGAGCTCGGTCGCGGTGTAGGCCAAGGGGTTCGTCGGGTCGTCGACGAGGGTGAACAGCGGGCTGGCCACCGACTCGCCCATCCGGTCCTTGAACAGGCTCCGGCCCTTGATGACGGCTTCGCCGTTCAGCGTGCTGGAGATGATGCCGAGGAATTGCGCCGTGACATAGGGATCGAGCACCACGGTGAGCCGGCGGCTCGACGGCTTGGTCGCGCCGAGCAATCGAGTGGCGCGATCGGCAGCCTCCTTGGCTGCCTTGGAGAGGTCGAACTCGTCGGGCGAACGACCGACGCTGAAACCGAATCCGGTCTGGGTCTCGTCGCCGTCGTCGGCGAGGGTGCTGACACTCACGTAGCAGCCGTTCTCGCGGCCCGAGCGACGAATGCCACTCGTGGTCGCGACGGCATTCTCGGCGGCGACATCGCTGTAGTTCGCGTCGTCGATGCGCACCCGGGCATCCGCCGCCAGGGCAAGCCTTTCGAGCTCCTTGGTGAGCTCGATCTTGCGGTCGGTGGTGTACTCGGCGAGCACGTCGCTCCACAGCTCCTGGCGAACCACATCGACACCATCGGGTTCGGCGAGTCCGGCCCACTCGTCGGGTGTGCCGAACTCGACGTTGTCGCGCGCCTCGGCCAACACCTCGGCGATCGCCTGCTGATCGAGGGTGCCCGCATACGCAAAGCCCGTTCGGCCGTCACGGATGACGCGGATGCCGATGCCCTCGCTCTGCGCGCTGACGAAGTGCTCGATCTGGCCCTCGTACACACGGATGTCGGTCTCGCTGTCGCGAGACACGTAGGCCTCGAGCTGTTCGCCCGGCTTCGCCTGGCCGATCACCGCGTCGGCGATCTTCTGCAGGGTGCTCTCGAAGTCGCTCACGCCGCGGTGCCACCGATCGTCATCGACTTCACCCGGAGTGTCGGCTGGCCGTCGCCGACCGGCACGCCTTGACCGTCCTTGCCACAGGTGCCCGGATTGCCCATCGCGAAGTCGTTGCCGAGCAGGTCGATGTCGCGCAGGACCTGCGGGCCGTTGCCGATGAGGTTGCCCTCGCGGAGCGGCTCGGTGATCTCGCCGTTCTCGATCAGGTACGCCTCGGTCATGCCGAACACGAAGTCGCCGGTGGCGGTGTTCACGCTGCCGCCGCCGAGCTTGGCGACGTACACGCCATGGTCGGTGGCGCGCACGATGTCGTCGGGTTCTTCGGTGCCGTTCAGCACGTAGGTGTTGGTCATCCGCACCATCGGGAGATGCATGTAGCTCTGCCGGCGACCATTGCCGCTCTGCGCTCGGTTCTCCTTGCGTGCCCGCAGGTAGTCCCACATGTAGTCGGTGAGCACGCCGTCCTGGATGAGCACGTTGTACTGGCTGGGATGGCCTTCGTCGTCGATGCCGATCGCACCCCATTCGGTGCTCATCGTGCCGTCATCGACCAGCGTGACGAGCGGCGAGGCGACGAGCTCGCCCGCCTTGCCGCGATACACGCTGGCTCCCTTGGCGACGAGGTCGGCCTCGAGGCCGTGGCCGCAGGCTTCGTGGAACAGCACGCCGCCGCTGCCGCGCTTGATGACCACGGGCACGGCCCCGCTGGGGGCGGGGCGAGCGCTGAGCTTGGTGATCGCCATCCGGGCGGCATCTCGGGCGAGCTCTTCCACATCGACCGTGTCGAACATCTCGAATCCGACTGTCTGGCCGGCACTCTGGAACCCGGTCTGCATGCCGGCATCGCCGGTGGCGACCACGCTCATCCGTACGAGGCAGCGCACCTGTTCGTCTTCGGCGAGCACGCCATCGGTGTTGGCGACGAGGATCCTGCGGCGACTGTCGCCGTACCCTGCCGAGACCTGGACGATCGATGCACCGGCCGACCGAGCAGCCTCGTCGATGCGTCGGAGCATCTCGACCTTCACGGCTTTGGGCACCTCGTCGGGAGGTCGTTCCACGGTGTTGACGTTCGTGCCGGCCCGTCGGGTCAGTGCGACCTCGCGCACGCCTCCGCCTCCCTGGCTGGCCGCGGCGGCGGCCGACGACGCGGCCGCGAACAGGCCCGCCTCGCTGAGGTCGGCGGTGTGGGCGAACCCGGTGGTGTCGCCCTTGACGACTCGAATGCCTGCGCCGCGGTCGCGACCACTCGTGACCTGTTCGATCCGGCCGTCGTCGAGGCCCGCCGACGTGGACCGCTTGTCCTCCACGAACACCTCTGCGAAGTCGGCACCACCCGTCACTGCAGCGCCGAGCACCTTGGTGAGCACGTCTTGGTCGATCATCTTCGGGATCATACCGATCGTTGCCCGCAGCTCACCGGGTTCCCCGAGCACGGCAGCGGGTCCTAAGGTGACCACCTGTGAACATCGAGGTGGGGCTTCGCGGCGAGGCAACGATGGTGGTGACCGAGGCGGACACGGCTCGCGCGCTGCGTTCAGGCACGGTGGAGGTGCTCGGGACGCCCCGGCTGATCGCCCTGTGTGAGGAGGCGACGTGTGCGGCGCTGTCCGGCCGCCTCGCCGAGGGTCACACGACGGTCGGGATGCGCGTCCAGATCGACCATCTGCAACCCACCTCCGTCGGCACCGAGGTGACCGCCGAGGCAACCCTCGAGAGAATCGACGGGCGGCGCCTCATGTTCAACGTCTCGGCGTCCGATACCAGAGGTTTGGTGGCCGTCGGCAAGGTCACCCGGGTTCTGGTGGAGGTCGACCGATTTCACAGCAAAGCGCACTGACTCACGGCACAGGTCGTCACTGCACACGTCGTCGTCACTGCACACGTCGTCGTCACTCCACACGCCGTCGCCTGCTCGCGGCCTCCCTCGCCGTCGGCGTGTCGCTCCTCGGATCCGGATGTGCAGCCGGTGAAGCGATCGAGGAAACGGTCGGCAGCGTGACCGACCAGGTGCAGGAGGGCATCGAAGCCGTCCCCGTCGCCAACCAGACCGTCTGCGACATCGAGCGCACGACGATGCAGACCGCGTTCGACGTCTTCGTGGCACTGACGGGCGCCGCGCCGAAGACCGAGACAGATCTCGTCACCGAGCGTCTCTTGCGAACCGAAGTGACGTCCTACGATCTCGACGCCGCGGGCGCGATCGTGCCGGCCCCGGGCTCGTCGTGCACCTGAACCAGACGCCGACTGCCCCGCCTCACCGACCGATCGCCTGACCCGCCCGTCGTTTCAGGCCGGTCGATTCAGGCCGGTCGTGTCAGGCCGGTCGTGTCAGGCAAGGTTGGATGACCGCGGGTAGACGTCGCTCGGGTCGGTGACGATGTTCACCAGGTACGGCACACCCGATGCGAACGCCCGGTCGAGCGCGGGCCCGATCTGGGCGGGGTCGGTCACCAGCTCGCCACCACCGCCCAGCGCCGTGACGACCTGGTCGTAACGACACCCCGGTTGGAGATCGCACGCCATGTCCCAGCCGTAGATCGCCTGCATCGGGTGCTTCTCCAGACCCCACATGCCGTTGTTGCCGACCACCATCACCGCGGGCAGGTTGTGACGGACGAGCGTGTCGACGTCCATCAGACTGAAGCCTGCGGCGCCGTCACCCAGCAACAGCACGACCTGGCTGTCGGGTCGGGCGACGCGAGCGGCGACGGTGTAGCCGAGGCCGTTGCCGAGGCAACCGTAGGGACCGGTGTCGAGCCAGCAGCCGGGCTGTTGCACCTCCACGAACTTGCCGGCATAGGAGGCGAAGTCGCCGCCGTCGCAGATCACCACGGCGTCGTCGGCCAGGCGCTTACCGATCTCGCCGTAGATGCGACTGGGCTTGATCGGAGCACTGTCGATCGACAGCAGGTCTGCATCCGACGCTCGGCCAGCCTCCTCCGCAGCGCGCAACTCGGTGATCCAGTCCTCGTGGTCGACCCGGCCGCCCGAGAAGTTGGCGAGCGCGCGCAGCACCAGCACGCTGTCGCCCGACACCGTCGGCACGCTGACGTGCGCAGCGCGCTGGGCCACGCTGTCGACCACATGGGCAACCTGCGCTGCGCCGAATCGACCGAAGCCCAGGCGGAAGTCGAGCGGGGTGCCCAGCACCACCACGAGATCGGCCCGCTTCTTCAGCAGGCCGCGGGTGCGCAGAAAGGCCAGCTCGTGTCGCGCCGGCAGCGTGCCTCGCCCGAGACCGTTGAAGAAGCACGGGACTCGCAGGTGCTCGACCGCAGCCTTCAGTTCAGCCCACGCGCCGTCCCAGTACACATCGCTCCCGACGATGAACGCCGGCCGCTCGGCGTTCGCGATCAGGTTCGCCAACGTCGCCACCTCGTCGTCGTCGGGCGCCGCGCCCTTACCGATGCATTCCTCGACGGCCGGCAGCTCGCCGCTGGCAGCGCCGAACACGTCGAGCGGGAAGTCGAGGAAGGTGGGCCCGCGATGCGGGCTCATGCTCAGCGTCGCGGCAGCATGCACGGCGACGGCCGCCCCATTCGCGTCCTTCACCGTGACAGCCGACTTGGTGATCGACTGCACCACGGGGACGTGATCCATCTCCTGCAGCGAACCGGAGCCCCACCGACCCTGAGGGGCCCGGCCACCCATCACCACGACGGGCGACCCGTTGAACCATGCAGTGGTGATCGCCGACACGCCGTTGGTGATGCCGGGGCCGGCCGTGAGCGCCGCGAAACCGGGTCGACGGGTGAGCTTCGCGTAGGCCTCGGCTGCGAAGGTCGCCGTCTGCTCGTGTCGTGTGTCGACGACCCTCATCCCCTGGTCGCGAGCCGCGTCGTAGAGCGGCCAGATGTGACCGCCGTTCAACGTGAACATCACGTCGGTGCCGAACTGCAGCATCGCTGCAACCGCCTGTTGGCCTGCGTGTCCCTCGATCATTCTCCCCATGCCCGACAGCATCGCGCAGCATGCGTCTCCCATCCGCCCCGGCCGCCCGTTCCGACCGCGCCATCCGACCGAGCGATGCGACTCCTGTCGCCGCGTCGGCTGGCGACAGCAGGGCCTGCACACCGTGTGAGACTCGGCCGTGGACGATTCCACCGTCGACTTCCTGATGTCGCTCGAGACCGACGTCTGGGACGCGCTCGTGCGCGGCGACGCCGCCGCTGAC
>JAYUSX010000105.1:0-2144 GCA_043755475.1 Actinomycetota bacterium | reverse complement strand
ATGCGATCCGCGAAGACATCAACCGGTTCCGCGAGGACAAGCAGGTCGACCGCGTCGTCATGATCTGGTGTGCGAGCACCGAGATCTTCATCGAGCCCGGACCCGCGCATCAGGACATCGAGAGCTTCGAGGCCGCGATCGATGCGAACGACGATCAGATCTCGCCGTCGATGCTCTACGCATACGCAGCGATCCTCGAGGGCGTGCCCTTCGCCAACGGGTCACCCAACCTCGCGGTCGACACGCCGGTGCTGCGCAAGCTGGCGACCGAGCGCAACGTGCCGATCAGCGGCAAGGACTTCAAGACCGGCCAGACACTGATGAAGACCGTGCTCGCTCCGATGCTCAAGGCGCGCCAGCTGGGCTTGTCGGGTTGGTACAGCACCAACATCCTCGGCAACCGCGATGGCGAGGTGTTGGACGCTCCGGAGAACTTCAAGACCAAGGAGGAGTCGAAGCTCGGTGTGCTCGAAGACATCCTCGAGCCGTCGAAGAACCCCGACCTCTATGGCAACGTCTTCCACAAGGTGAGCATCAACTACTACCCGCCTCGTGGTGACAACAAGGAGGGCTGGGACAACATCGACATCTTCGGGTGGCTCGGCTATCCGATGCAGATCAAGGTCGACTTCCTCTGCCGCGATTCCATCCTCGCCGCACCGTTGGCACTCGACCTCGTCCTGTTCAGCGACCTCGCCCAGCGCGCGGGCCTCGGCGGCATCCAGGAGTGGATGAGCTTCTACTACAAGAGCCCTCAGGTAGCACCCGGTCTGTATCCCGAGCACGACCTGTTCGTGCAGCTCACCAAGCTGAAGAACACGCTGCGCTGGATGATGGGCGAAGACCAGATCACCCATCTCGGCCGCGAGTACTACGACGAGCTGCAGGACTGACCCCTACACCGGGCCACCGCGCGCCGCGAACGTGATCGGGTTCGCTGCGTGCACCTCGGTCATGCAGCGATCACCAGGTCGAGCAGCACGTCGTGGGGTTCGATCGGCAGATCGTCGACGAGCTGCTCATGGAAGCACGCTCCCACCGTGAAGGCCCGGGTGCCGGGCAGGAAGCGGTCGTAGTAAGCCTTCCCGTGCCCCAACCGACCGCCGGCGATGGTGAAGGCCACGCCCGGCACGATGATCAGATCGATCGTCGATGGGTCGACCACGGCCCCCTGTGGCTCGCGGATTCCCCAGACGGCGGGCTGTGTCCCGTCGCCCAGCAGAGCAGGTTCGATCCGCTCGCCGACGAGGCGCGGCAGCACCAGAACCTTGCCGTCGCGTTCGAGGCGAGCGAAGAGGCCGTCGGTCTCGGGTTCGGAGGCCATCGAGGCGAACGCCATGACCGTGTGCGCCGCCTGGTACTGCGACAGCTCAGCGACCTGAGCCCACAGCTGCACGCTGCGGAGGGTGCGATCGTCGATCAGCTCGCACGCCTGGCGCATCCGCCGACGCAGGGTGGGCTTGTCGATCACCACCACAGGATCGCACACATGGGCAACGCTTCGGACGAGATTCAGCTCTGCGTCTACAGTCGCTCACATGTCGATCGATTCCCTGAAGTTCCGGCAGGTGCTGGGCCATTTCCCCACCGGTGTCACCGTCGTGACGGGGATGCTCGACGACGAGCCGGTGGGCTTCACGATCGGCTCGTTCACCTCGGTGTCACTCGATCCTCCGCTCGTGGGCTTCCTTCCCATGGTCACCTCCGACCGGTGGCACAAGATCCGTGCGTCCGGGTCGTTCTGCGTCAACGTGCTCGGCCACGACCAGGGCGAGCTCTGCTGGCAGTTTGCCAAGACGAGCATCGAGCGGCCGTTCGACGGTGTCGACTGGCACCCGTCCGAGATCACCGGCTCGCCGGTGCTCGATGCCGCGATCGCCTTCATGGACTGCACGATCGACGAGGTGTACGACGCAGGCGACCACCACTTCGTGATGGGCCGGGTGGTCGAACTCGAACACGCCGACCCCGTCACCGAGCCGCTGCCGCTGCTGTTCTACAAGGGTGGCCTCGGCCGCTTCCTGGCCCACTGAACGTCGTGCCCATCTCCCGGACCGCGCGGCGAGCGGCAGCATTCGACGCGATCGCGGTGCTGGCGTTCGTGGTGGCCGGCCGCCGCAGCCACGACGAGGGCGGCAACGCCT
>JAYUSX010000104.1:0-5405 GCA_043755475.1 Actinomycetota bacterium | reverse complement strand
GCTGGAATGGCGGCGCCGACAAGGCCGCCGACGATGTGTTTGAGTGCGGGACGTGATCGCACGTGTACCTCCTGCGGAACGCGAGTTGAAGTAGGGGCTGTGATGGGGACTTCTCGACGCGACGCTGAGGCGAGACGGGCGAACGGTAGGAGAGCCACGTTTCCCGCTCGTCGCCGATCTGTTTCCGGAGTGTGGCGTTCGCGTGCATCTGCTGCGTGCGCCGTGGGCTCGGCGGCGAACATGCGGGGTTCGTCAGAGGAAGGCTGTGGCGACACCCCGCGCCGCGGGACTGAGCATCCAGCCGCGAGAGCGCACGGTGATGATCGCATCGGCCCCGAGATGGCGACGAAGCCCGACCAGCACGCTGTCGCACCGACGCTCGCTCAGGTCTGCCAGGCCGGCCTGGCGGGCGAGCTCCCGACGACCGAGCACGCGGCCCTGGTTGTCGACGAGCGCAGCGAGTACTGCCCGCTCCTGCACACCGAGAGACACCGTTCCGAGGGGGTTGGATCGGGTATCGACCTGGGTGGCAGGAGCGGGCATGGCCATTGACGAGCACGCTACGGATCGTTCGTTGCGTGAACGTTCTCTGCCTGTGAACGGGCTGTGAACCACCACCGCCGACGATCGGGCGTGCGCCGGGGGCTGTGACGCCCGCCGGAGATCGCCGACACGTGTCACGCGACCGGTCGCCGCTGGATTTCCCATGACTTGACCCGTGGGTCAATACTTGTGACATGGACCTGAGCTACGCCGCAGACGCAGAGGAGTTCCGCGTCGAGATCCGCACCTGGCTGGAGAACAACCTGCCGGAGGGATGGATGGACGAGAACTTCGAGATGAATGCCGACGAACGCAAAGCGTTCAACGAAGGTTGGCCGGAGAAGCTCTTCGAAGGCGGTTGGATCTGCGCCACCTGGCCGAGGGAGTACGGAGGCAAGGGTCTCAGCACCATGCAGGGCGTGGTCTTGTCGGAAGAGTTCGCACGCGCGAAGGCGCCGCTGCGCGCCGACTTCTTCGGCGACACCCTGGTGGGTCCCACGATCCTGCAGTGGGGCACCGAGGAACAGAAGCGGGAGTTCCTGCCGAAGATCCTGAACGGCACGATGCGTTGGTGCCAGGGTTTCAGCGAGCCCAACAGCGGTTCGGATCTCGCGTCGCTGAAGACCCAGGCGGTGCTCGATGGAGACGAATGGGTGATCAACGGCCAGAAGGTGTGGACCACCGGCGGCCACCATGCCGACTACTGCTTCCTGCTCACCCGCACCGACCCCGAGTCGCCCAAGCACAAGGGCATCAGCTACCTGTTGGTGCCGATGCGCCAGCCCGGCGTCGAGGTCCGCGGCATCGTGCAGCCCGACGGAACCGCCGAGTTCTGCGAGGTGTTCTTCACCGATGCGCGCTGCCCGAAGGACAACGTGGTGGGTGGGGTGAACAACGGCTGGAAGGTGGCCAACTCGACCCTTGCGTTCGAACGCGGGATGAGCGCGACCACCGGGTACCGCCGGTTCGAGGAGGAGTACAAGTTGATGGTGGCGATGGCCACCGACAACGGAACGATCGCCGAGCCCGACATCCGCCAACGCCTGATGTCGTTCTATTCGAAGATCCAGATCCTGCGGATCAACGGGTTGCGCTCGCTGTCGTCGACCCTCAGCGGCTCGAAGGATCTCGGCGTCGCGGCTCTCGGCGCGACGAACAAGATGTTCTGGACCGAGATGCACAAGGCCGCGATGGAGCTGGCACTCGACATCAACGGTGCACACTCGATGCTGATCGACACGGGTGGCCCGACCGGCTCCTGGCCCGGCGCTGCCCGCGACAAACGTCGCGAGGGCTACCCGGTGAGCCCGATGATGAGCTCGTTCTTCTTCAGCCGCAGCGAGACGATCTGGGGTGGGACCAGCCAGATCCAGCGCAACATCGTCGGCGAGCGCGTGCTCGGCCTTCCGAAGGAACCACAGGTCGGCTGACCGTTCGTCCGTGTGCGGGTGGGTTGGTCGGGGGATCGGCAGCAGAGGCCCCTCGCGTGTTCACACGGCTGTCATAGTGTCGTGATGGTGCAGACACGCGAGTTGATCAACGTGGGTCGATGACGATGGCACACGTGCGCACCGACGCCGACACCTGGGACGAGTTGGTGGCCTCCGACGGCACACCACGCGCCGCGGCAAAGGCACTGCTCGAACAGCTCGCCACGCTCGAGCACAGCGAGCTGCAAGAACGTCAGACCCTGGCCGAGCTGGACATCCTGACGATGGGGATCACGTTCACGGTCTACTCCGACGGGCGCGGCATCGACCGGGCCTGGCCGTTCGACATCATCCCGCGGGTGATCGCGGCCTCGGAATGGCGCGACATCGAGGTGGGCCTGAAGCAGCGGTTGCGCGCGATCAACATGTTCATCGACGACCTGTATCACGACCAGCGCATCATCGCCGACGGAGTGTTCCCGGCCGACCTGCTCGAGCACTCGAAGAACTTCCGCAAGGAATGCGTCGGCGCGAACCCGGTGCACGGTGTGTGGGCACACATCTCGGGAAGCGATCTGGTTCGTGATGCCGATGGCACGATGTACGTCCTGGAGGACAACCTTCGAGTTCCCTCCGGCGTGAGCTACGTGTTGGAGAACCGGGCCATCAGCAAGCGGGTGTTCGCCGACCTGTTCGCCCAGCAGAGCATCTTGCCGGTCGACAGCTACACCGACGAGTTGAACCGGATGCTGGTGTCGATCGCTGCCGACGGCATCACCAACCCGACGATCGCCGTGCTGACGCCCGGTGTGTACAACTCGGCCTACTTCGAGCACTCCTTCCTGGCGCAGCGCCTCGGGGCGGTGCTGGTGGAAGGTGCCGACCTCGTGGTGGGTGAGGACGAGTGCGTGTACATGCTCACGATCAGCGGCCGCGAGCGCGTCCACGTCATCTATCGACGCATCGATGACGACTTCCTCGACCCCGAGGTCTTCCGGCCGGACAGCACGCTCGGTGTGGCTGGGCTGATGAGGTCGTGGCGGGCGGGCAAGGTGGCGATCGCGAATGCCCCGGGCGCAGGTGTGGCCGACGACAAGGTCGTGTACGCATGGGTACCCGACATCATCCGGTACTACACGAACGAAGAACCGCTGCTCGCCAATGTGCCCACGTATCGGTGTCACTATCCCGACGAACGGACGTACGTGATCGATCACATCGACGAGCTCGTCGTCAAGCCCGCCAACGAAAGCGGCGGATTCGGCTTGTTGATCGGCGACCGGGCGACTCGCAGCGAGCTCGACGCGCACATCGCGATGATCGAAGCCGATCCGCGGAACTGGGTGGCTCAGCCGATCCTGTCGCTGAGCACGGTGCCCACGATCTGCGACGGCGAGATCGAGTCGCGCCACGTCGATCTGCGGCCGTTCATCCTCAGCGGAGCATCCAGCTACGTCAGCGCCGGTGGCCTCACACGCGTCGCCCTTCGCAAGGGTTCGCTCGTCGTCAACTCGTCCCAGGGTGGCGGCAGCAAGGACACGTGGATCGTGGAGACCGACTGATGGCCCTGCGCGCATCGATGGTCCAGACCCACCGGCGCGACATCGCGCCCGCAGGCTGACCCGATGCTGCTCTCGCGTGTCGCCGACAGCTTGTACTGGGGTGCCAGGTACCTCGAACGTGCAGAAGACACCGCCAGACTGGTGCGCAGTTACACCGAGCTGGTGATCGACCTTCCGACGAGCGCTCTGTCCACATGGGAACCGCTGCTCGCCGTGGCCGGTGGCGGGGATCTGTTCGCGAAGCGTGAAAGCACCATCGGCGAACTTCCCATCGTTCGCTATCTCGTGTCCGACCTGCAGAATCCGGGCAGCATCGCCTCCTCGGTGGAGTCCGCCCGCGAGAACCTCCGCACGACTCGGGAGATCATCCCGCGCGAGGCGTGGCAGACCGTCAACGACCTCTTCCTCTACGTCGGCTCGAACGCTCCCGGTGGCGTCGAACGACGCAGTCGTGCCAGGTTCCTCGGTCATCTGATCGGCGAGTGCCAGCAGCTCGATGGGGTGATGACGACCGTGATGAACCGCGACGATGCGTACGAGCTGTGGCGGCTGGGACAGTCGTTGGAGCGAGCCGACATGACCACACGCGTCGTCGGGGTGCGCGCGGCCACGCTGCTCGCCGCGGAACGCAACAGGGCCGACGGCCGTACCGTGACCGACATCCACGACGACGTGCAATGGATGGGTCTGCTCAGGTCGGTCAGCGCGCTCCAGATGTACCAGCGGGCGACACGGGGCCCGATCGACGGTGCAGCCGCGGTGCGCTTCCTGCTGCTCGACCCGACGTTTCCCCGATCCGTGGCCAGTTGTGCGACACGCATCCGGGAAGCGCTCAGCCGGTTGCCTCGTTCGAGGCGCACGCTGCCGGCGATGGAGGAGTTGGAGCGGGTGCTGGCCCTGTCTGCCTCGGGTGATGGTGACGGTGCGAGGTTGGACGCGGCAATGGAGGACGTGCAGGCGTGTCTGGCGACGATCAACGACGTGGTGCACGAGGCGTTCGTACGCTCGAGCGTGTGATGCTGACATGATGTTGTCGCGGTCTCTGTACCAACCCCCGTCTGGGCGATTCGACGAAGCGGTCGCCGAGGACGGTTCGACGAGGCCGGCGTGGTCGTCGGTCGGTGCCGCGCTCGGGAACATGCGGCCGGCCGATCTCCTCGATCATCAGCGTCAAGCCGATCGACTGCTCGAGGCAGAAGGCGCCGGGCATCTGGTGCACGAGATGATGACTGAATCCACCGGTGAGGGTGAGCCGGGCTTCGTCGACAGTCGACCATGGCGGCTCGATCCCGTGCCGCTCGTGATCGGCCACGACGAGTTCCGTACCCTGTCGCGCGCCGTCGCTCAGCGCGCCCGGATGCTCGAGATGCTGCTCACCGACCTGTACGGCGAGCGCCGGCTCGTCCGGTTGGGGGTGGTGCCACCGCGGTTGTTGTTCTCGCTGGGTTCGCTGAGAACCGCCGTGGCGCCGCCCGCCGCCACGCGCTGGTTGGTGCACTACGCGGTCGATCTCGTCCGCGTCGCTGACGGCTCGTGGCGTGTGGTGCAAGACCTCACCGACGCGCCGAGCGGCGCCGGCTACGCGATGCTGAACCGATCGGTGATGGCCCGAGTGATGCCCGACGCGATGCGACTCGCAGGCGTGGCGCCCGTCAACACCTTCGCAGCGGTGATGCGCCGAGCCCTCGCGGCACAGGCCCCGCCGGGCCGCAAGAGCCCCCGCACGGTGGTGCTCACCGGCGGACCCTCCCATTCGACCTATGTCGAGCACTCCTACCTTGCGGTTCAGATGGGCTTCCACCTCGCCGAGGGCGGCGACCTGGTGGTGCGCAAGAACCGGGTGTGGTTGCGCGTGCTCGACGGTGTGGAG
>JAYUSX010000103.1:0-2148 GCA_043755475.1 Actinomycetota bacterium | reverse complement strand
TGGTCGAGGTCGGCCCAGATGTCGTCGACGTGTTCGATGCCCACGCTCATGCGGATGAGCCCGGGCGGCACGTGCGCGTCGCCGGCGTACTTCTGCCGTCGTTCCATCGAGGTTTCGACACCACCCAGGCTGGTGGCCGGCACCACCAGGCGCACCGCTGCGCACGCAGCGTCGGCCGCCACCGCACCACCGCGCAACACGAACGACACCATCCCACCGCTCCCGGGATACCGCACGTCGTCGACGGCCGCGTGGGCACGCAGCCGCTCGACCAGCACCTGCGCATTCTGCTGCGCGCGCTCCATCCGCAGTGGCAACGTGCGCAGGCCCCGCAGGGCGAGGAACGCTTCGAGCGCGCCGGGCGTGCTGCCGTTCACGAGGCGGGCGTGGAAGAGGCGCTCGTGCACGTCGGCGTCGTTGGTGACGGTGAGCCCCATCAGCAGGTCGCTGTGCCCCCCGATGAACTTGGTGCCGCTGTGCAGCACCACCGTGGCACCGTCCTCCAGCGGGCGAGCACAGATCGGTGTGGCGAACGTGCTGTCCACGACCGACGCCGCACCGGCCGCCGCTGCCGCCATACAGATCGTGCGCACCTCGGCCACGTCGAGCGTCGGGTTGGTGGGGGTCTCGATCCACACCACGTCGGCACCCGGAATCGCGGCGAGCACCTGTGCGGTGTCGGCGATGTCGACGAATCGGACCTCCAGGCGCGCCTGTTCGACGAGGTCCTGCACGAGGGCCCTGACCCCGAGGTACGAGTACCCCGGCAAGACCAACACCTTCGGCGCCAGCGCGAACAGCACACCGGCGGCCGCGGCCATGCCCGACGCGAACGCCAGGGCGGTGCCACCTTCGAGTTCGCCCACGGCCTCCTCCAGCGCGTGCCACGTGGCCGTCCCGTGCGTGCGCGTGTACTCGCCTGCCTCGCCACGGAAGTTGCTGGCGAGGACGATCGGATGGTTGAGCGGATCGCCCAGGCCCTGGGGACGACCCGCCGACACGGCGACGGTGGCGGGATGCATGGCTCACGGTCTACCCGATGGCGGGACGGGATCCTTGGGTATACCGTCGCCGTCGTGAACGACCATGCCGACCACCACTGGGGAACCGACGTCCAACGCGACCTCGCACCGCTCGCTCGCGAGCTGCGCCACGAGATCCCCGCCGCCTACGCGGCCTTCACCCAATTGCACGCGGCCACCATGGCCGACGGTGCGCTGGACAAGAAGACGAAGGAGTTGCTCGCCATGGTGATGGCGATCACCCTGCACTGCGACGGCTGCATTGCATCACACGCCCGAGGCGCGGTGCGCGCCGGGGTCACCAGGGCCGAGCTGGCCGAGGCGATCGGGGTGACGTTCCTGATGAACGGCGGACCGGGCACCGTGTACGGCCCCCGGGCGCTCGCCGCCTACGACGACTTCGCTGCTGCAGCCGCGCCGCCGTCGGCCTGAGCCACGTCGAGGCCCGGCCGCTCGACTCGACCACTGGAGTGACGGGCGAAGCGGGCCGGGTCGGAACCGTGCACCGGGTCGGGGCGATCCCACGGCCAGCCGCCGAAGCCGGTGGCTCGATAGTCGCGGAAGGCTTGCTCGATCTCTTCCTGCGTGTTCATGACGAACGGGCCGTACTGGGCGACCGGCTCGCCGATCGGTCGGGCCTGCAGCACCAACACCTCGGCACCCAGAGCGCCGGCTCGCAGCGGCGCCGCCTGCGCCGCGTCGACGACGACGCCCGTGTCCTTCGCGGCGTCGGTGTCGTCGACGAGCACCGAACCCTCGAACACGTACAGCACGCGCACCGTGTCGTCGCTCGCAGCTGGTGGCAGGTCGAGCGCGGCACCCGCGTCCATGGCCAGATGCCAGATGGCGGCGTCGGCCTCGCGGCGCGACGCCCACGACGCCGGCGGCGGCGACTTCGGGTCGAGGCCGGCGAAGCGCCCGGCGATGACCGTCACCGTGGTGGATGCCCCGGTGTCGTCGGCATGTCGCTGCTGAGGAATGTCGTCGCCCCAGAACATGGTGAAGTGCGGTTCGACCATCTTGTCGGTGGCGGGCAGGTTCATCCAGATCTGGAACAGCTCGACCGTGTTGTCGCCCTCGGCCGACAACAGCGGGAACATCTCGCTGTGCACGACACCTCGGCCGG
>JAYUSX010000102.1:0-5407 GCA_043755475.1 Actinomycetota bacterium | reverse complement strand
ACTCATCGCCGGTGGCCTCGACCGGCGGGTCGTCGGCGACGGGGCTGAACGGAGCGAGGCGACCGCGATCGGCCGGGTCGTCGGCCCACAGGCGACCGTGCAGGTACGAGGGCTCGAGCGAGTCCTCGTGTGGGCATGGCCATTGGATGCCCTGCAGCGCTTCGAGGCGGGCGTAGCTCATCCCCGCATGCATCGGCGACAGCGACCGGACTTCGTTCCAGACGCGTTCGGCGACCTCGAGCGGATCCGAGCCGTATCCCCATTCGTGACCCAGCCTGTGGCAGATCTCGAGGATGATCTGGATGTCGTCGCGTGCGCCTTCGGGCGGATCGAGCGCCTTGCGACAGCGCTGCACGCGCCGCTCGGAGTTGGTGACCGTACCTTCGCTCTCGCACCACGAGGCCGAGCCCGGCAGCACGACATCCGCGAGCTCGGCGGTCTTGGTGAGGAAGATGTCCTGCACGACGAGGTGATCGAGACCGGCCAGCAGATGCACGGCATGTTCCTTGTCGGCCTCGCTCTGTGCCGGGTTCTCGCCGATCACGTACACGGCATGCAGATCGCCGCGTTCCATCGCCTGGAACATCTGGGTGAGGTGCCAGCCGTAGTGGTCTTGGATCGTGACGCCCCACGCGGCGCCGAACCTCTGTCGCACCTCCGGATCGAGGATGTCCTGGAAACCGGCGAGGCGATTCGGGATCGCGCCCATGTCGCCGCCGCCTTGCACGTTGTTCTGGCCCCGCAACGGGTTGAGGCCCGCACCGTGGCGGCCGACATGGCCGCACAGCAGCGCGAGGTTGATGAGCGACAGCACGTTGTCGACACCGTTGTGATGTTCGGTGATGCCGAGCGTCCAGCACAGTTGGCCGCGGTCGGCCTTGGCGTAGGCGTGGGCGAGTTCGCGGATCGCCTCAGCCGGCACGCCCGTGACCGCCTCGCCGCGCTCGAGGGTCCACTCCTCCACGGCTGCTCGGTACTCCTCGAAGCCCGTGGTGGCGCGTTCGATGAACGCGGAGTTCGCCAAGCCGGCGTGGATGATCTCCCGGGCGATCGTGTGCGACAAGGCGATGTCCGTGCCGACGTGGTTGCCGAGCCACAGGTCGGCCCATTGCGCCGATGCCGACCGCCGCGGGTCGACGACGAACAGCTTGGCTCCGTTGCGAACGCCCTTGAGCACGTGGTGGAAGAAGATCGGGTGCGCTTCACGCGCGTTCGAGCCCCACAAGACGATGACGTCGGTGTCTTCGATCTCGGCGTAGCTCGAGGTGCCGCCGCCGGCTCCGAACACAGTGGCCAGACCGACCACGGAGGGAGCGTGTCAAGTGCGGTTGCAGGAGTCGATGTTGTTCGTGCCGATCGCGACTCGGGCGAACTTCTGGGCGACGAAGTTCATCTCGTTGGTCGACTTCGAGCAGGAGAAGACCCCGACCGAGTTCGCGCCGTGCTGATCGCGGGCGGTCGCGAAACCGACGGCCGCGCGGTCGAGCGCTTCGTCCCAGGTGGCCGGACGCAGCTGGCCACCGTCGCGAACGAGCGGCTGGGTGATGCGTGCCATCGGCTGGTGTTGATGCTGTCGGTTGGTCGTCATGACGGGCCCCCTCCGGCTCCTCGCCGGTTCCACATCGTGGATCGGTTCCTCTTCGTGGAACAGAAACCGAACCTAGCAAGTCCTCGATTGCCTCGCGGAGCAGATGATCTCGGAGACGCGATCGAGCCAGACCTCGCAGGCGACCGTGAGACGTTTGCGCTCCCCCGTGGCGATGAGGTCCATGATCAAACCGCTGAAGCCGGCCTTGATCAGCCCCGCCTCCAGCTCGACCCGGTCGGCCGGCACCCCTTCGGCAAGCAGTCGGAGCTCGAGGTCGTGGCGCCACACCCCGATCTGGTCGGCGCGCACGTCGCCGGCGAGCCCGGTCACCGAGGTGTCGAGCGCCGCCGCTTCGTAGTTGAGGCGCACCAGCGCGAGATTGGCCGGGCTGGCGTTCATCCATCGCCACCAGCGCCGGTACAGCTCCACGGGGGACATCCGCGGGTGCCGCTTCAACCACGCGTCCCGCACGGCGATCTGTTGCTGGATGCCGCGGTCGAGCGCGGCGGTGATCAGCTCTTCTTTCGACCCGAAGTGGTGGACGAGCCTGTTGATGCTCACGTCGAGCGTTGCTGCCATCGGCCGGAGGGTCGCCTGGGCCAGGCCCTGGTCGGCGAGATAGACGACAATGCGATCGAGCAGCTCCTGCCGACGCTCGAGATCGGGTGTCCTGGCCATGGCGGCACCCTAGTGCTCGGGGTGCACGGTGGATCCTGTGATGACCCCACCCGTCAACGTGAGGTGCACGAGCGGAACACCGGGCCGGTACACCAGGTGCGAGTACGACGGCGCGTCGAGCACCACCATGTCGGCGCGTCCGCCGGGCCCGAGTCGTCCCAGGTCGGGGCGCCGCAGCGCGGCCGCGCCGCCGACGGTTGCTGCAAGCAGCGCCTCGTCGATCGTCATGTGCATCTCGCGCACCGCCAGCGCGATGCAGAACGACATCGAGGTGGTGTAGCTGCTGCCCGGGTTGCAGTTGGTGGCGATCGCGACCGAGACCCCGGCGTCGATCGCGCGGCGCGCGTCGGGATAGGGCTGGCGCGTCGAGAAGTCGGCCGCAGGCAAGAACGTCGCCACGGTGGTGCTGCCGGCGAGGGCGTCGATGTCGTCGTCGGTGAGATAGGTGCAGTGATCGACCGATGCGCAGCCGAGTTCCACCCCGAGTTGCACTCCGGGTCCGTGTCCGAGTTGGTTCGCATGCAACCGACCGCCCAGACCTCGGTCCATGCCGGCCTGCAACACGGCTCGGCACTGGTCGGCGTCGAAGGCGCCCACCTCGCAGAACGCATCGATCCAGCGTGCGTGCGGGAGCGCCGCGTCGAGCATGTCCGTGCACACGTGGTGCACGTAGTCGTCGGTGCGGCCGTCGAACTCCGGGGGCACGACATGGGCTCCGAGGAAGGTGGTGTGCTCGGTGAAGCCCTCGGCCACCTGCAGGCATCGCGCTTCGTGTGCCGACGTGAGGCCGTAGCCGGACTTGATCTCCACCGTGGTGATGCCGGCTCGTGCTGCTTCGGCGCGTCGGAGCGCCGTCGATCGGTGCAGCTCGTCGTCGCTGGCGCGTCGGGTCGCATCCATCGAGGAACGGATGCCTCCGGCCTGGTACGGCGCTCCGGCCATTCGGGCGGCGAACTCGTCGCCTCGGTCGCCTGCGAACACCAGATGGGTGTGGCTGTCGACGAAACCGGGGATCACACAGCGGCCCTCGGCATCGATGCGCTCGTCGCCCGCCGCTCCCGGTGGTTCGATGGAGACCACGTCGCCGTCGAGGATGACCACGGCGACGTCGCGGCGGACGCCCAGTGGACCGTCGCCCGAGGAGGCCTGGTTGGTCACCAGCATCCCGATGTTGTCGATGACGGTGGCGCGGCCGGCGGTCACGAGATCGACCGCCACACGCCGCTGATCGACTCGTGCAGTTCGGCGCCCACGTCGATCGAGACATGGCGTCCGTCGCGCACGATGACGCGACCGCTCGCGACCACGTGGTCGATGTCGGCCGCGGTGGCGGCGAACACCGCGGTGGCCAGGGAGTGCTCGGTCCCTCCCCCGGCCGTGCGAACGCTGTCGAGACGCACGGTGACCAGGTCGGCGAGGTTGCCGACACCGAGGCGACCGGCGTCGGGCCAACCGAGGCTGCGATGTCCGGCACCCGAGGCAGCCTCGAGCAGTGCGGGCACCGGATGGTTGCCACGCACCAACGTCTCCAGGCGCTCGTCCAGCTCGGTTGCCCGCATCTCCTCGAACAGGTCGATCACGGCGTGCGAGTCGCTGCCGAGAGCGATCGAGATCTCGCGCTCGCGGAACGCGGCCGTGTCGCCGATGCCATCGGCGAGGTCGCGTTCGGTGGTCGGGCACATGCACACACTCGATCGGTGCATCTGCAACAACCGCACGTCGTGCTCGGTGAGATGCGTCGCGTGCACGGCGGTGAAGGCGGCATCGAGCGCGTGGCGCTCGGCGAGCAGCTCCATCGGCGTCAGCGCGAATGCTTCGACGCACTGGTGGTTCTCGGCAGGTTGTTCGCTCACGTGCGCGTGCAAGGGCATCGCCCGTTCGATCGCCCAACCGGCGACCTGCTCGATCGAGATCGGGTCGACCGCGCGCACCGAGTGGACTGCGCACCCCACGCGGACCGAGGGCGACTCGTGTGTGCGCAGCGCCTCGACTCGTTCGATCCAGCGTTCGACGCGGACATCGCTGAAGCGCATCTGCACCGGATTCGGCGGAGCGCCGATGCCGCTCTGCAGGTAGCAGGTGTCGAGCAGGGTGATCCGGATGCCTGCGTCGGATGCGGCAGCGATCAACGCCTCGCCGACGACGTTGGGGTCGCGATACGGGGTTCCGTCAGCCTGGTGATGCAGGTAGTGGAACTCGCCGACGCAAGTGATGCCGGCGAGGGCCATCTCTGCGAAGGTCGCCCGAGCCAGCCGGTGGTACGAGTCGGGCTCGAGTGCGACGGCCAGGTGGTACATCTGATCGCGCCACGTCCAGAACGATCCGACCCCATCGTGCGTGCGGCTCCGCAAGGCGCGATGGAACGCGTGGCTGTGGGCGTTGGCCAACCCGGGCAGCGTGAGGCCGTTCAGTCGAACGGTGCCCTCGGGCAGTTCGTCGATGCCCGCCTGCGGCGTCACGTTGACGATTCGATCCCCGTCGATCTGCACCAACACGTCGGCCACCGCATGGTCGCCACCCAGCCAGGCGAGCTCGCAGTGGAATGCGGCTGTGCTCAAGGTCAGCTCCCGACGCGCCGGACGAACTCGGTGATCCGTTCGACGAACGCCGCACGGTGGAAGCGTTCGAACTGCTCCCAGGTGGTGAACGTGGTGGGGTCGGTCACCCGGTCGAGGAACAACCTCCCGTCGAGGTGATCGCACTCGTGCTGGAAGGTGCCGGCCGTGAGCCCCCGCTTGATCTCGTGGTGGGCGACGCCCTCGCGGTCGAGGTACTGCACGCTGATGTTCACGTGACGCATCACGTTGCCGCGCAGGTTGGGCACCGACAAGCAGCCCTCGTTGATCTCCACCAGCTCGTCGTCGAGGAACTCGATCCGCGGGTTCACCACGACGGTCAAGGGGATCTGCGGCTTGTACGGGTAGCGAGGGTTGTGGTTCACCTCGATGGTCGTGATCCGCAGCGGCACCCCGATCTGGTTGGCGGCGATACCGGCGCCATTGGCGGCGTGCATGGTGTCGACCAGATCATCGATGAGCTGCTGCACGGCGGGTGACGCGAGTTCGATCGCAGTGACCTCGCGTGCCCGTTCGCGCAGCACCGGGTGTCCGACGGTGAGGATCTCGCGGACGGCCATGTCAG
>JAYUSX010000101.1:0-5428 GCA_043755475.1 Actinomycetota bacterium | reverse complement strand
CCCCCACCTCTCGGGATCACCGCAAGCGGCGAACACGCCGGCTTCGCGGGCACGTTGTCGATCGGCACGGACGCGATGACCGAAGTGTTGGTGGAACTCGTGCGGTCGGCCGACTGGGCCGCGGGCATCGTCTTCGTGAACGGCCATGGCGGCAACGCGTCGGCGGTCCATCGAGCCGTCGAGCGTTGCACGGCGGAGGGTCGGCGAGTTCTGGCGTGGTGGCCTCGGATCGTCGGGGCCGATGCTCACGCCGGGCACACCGAGACGTCGTTGATGCTGGCGATCGCCCCACACTCGGTGCGGCTCGATCGGGCGGTGGCCGGTCGTCGCGAGCATGTGAGGGAACTGATCGACGACCTTCGACGCGATGGCGTGCGGTCCGTGAGCCCGAACGGGGTGCTCGGTGACCCGACCGAAGCGACAGCGGCACATGGCCACGCGCTCCTCGCCCTCCTGGTGGACGACCTCGTGTCGACCGTCGATGCATGGTGGCCGCGTTCCGCATGAACGATGATTCGACCAGCGACTCGACCAGCGACTCGACCAGGGACTCGGCCGACAGGCGGGGCAGCGACACCGCGGAGCAGCCGCGACGCATGCGTCTGCGTCTCGACGCGTCGTACCGTCGACCCGCTGACGGTCCGGTGGTGATCGGGGGGTCGCCGTTGCGTCTGCTCACGTTGTCGGCAGGCGGCACGGCGATCGTGCGTGCTCTCGAAGAAACCGGGTCGGTCGACATCCGCACGACCGCGGTCGGGCGGCTGATCGATCGCCTCGTCGACAGCGGGATCGTTCACCCCCTTCACGATGCCAACTCCACTGATCCTGCTTCCTCTGATTCCCCCCAAACGGAGTCCGATCGACGTCAGCTCACCATCGTCACTCCATCGCTGCGTGTCCGACCCGGCCGTCACCCACCTCGTCCTGGCTGGTCGAGCCGTGCGATCGTGGTCGACGATGCGTCGACCCCGCCGCTCGCGCCTGCCGACGTGGCACCGCGGGCGCGGATCGTCCGCCTCGGCGTGAACGTCGGCCCGGGCGGAGCCCGAAACGCTGGCCTGGCCGAGGTGACCACCGAGTTCGTCGCCTTCCTCGACGACGATGTCCAGATCGACGAGCACGAACTGACGTCGCTGCTGGCATGGTTCGACGACCCGCTGGTCGCCCTCGTGGCGCCACGGATCCGCGCTGCCGACTCCCGCTCCCCGCTTGCCCGCTTCGAGGCCGAACGATCTCCGCTCGACCTCGGTGATCAGCCGGCCCGGGTCGCCCCGACGACTCGGGTGTCGTACGTGCCTGCGGCGGTGATCGTGTGCCGAACCGAGGTCGTTCGATCCGTCGGGGGCTTCGACACGAGCCTCCGATGGGGAGAAGATGTCGATCTGGTGTGGCGACTCCATGCGGCGGGTTGGCGGTGCCGGTACGAGCCGAGCGTGGTGGCCGAACATCGCACCCGTCGGTCGCTTCGGGCCTGGATCGCGCAGCGCTTCCACTACGGCCGTTCGGCCGCGCCGCTGGCCGAACGGCATCCCGGCGCGCTGGCTCCCGTTCGGATGAGCGGATGGAGCGCGGCCGTGTGGGCACCGATCGCTGCGGGCTTCCCGGTCGTTGGTGTCACGATCGGGCTGGGCACAGCCATCGCCCTCGTGCGCAAACTGCCCCAGCTCCCGGCAGCAGAGTCGCTTCGCCTCGCCGGACTGGGCAATCTCTACGCGGGCAGGTTGTGGGCTGCAACGCTCACCCGAGCATGGTGGCCGATCGCGCTCATCGCGGCGATCGCATCGCGTCGCGCCCGAACCACGTTGCTCGCCGCGGTGATCGTCCCCATCGCGATCGACCGGCGCGCCGGGAAGCGCTCGTCACCGCTGCGGCTCGACCTGCCGCGGTACGCGGCGCTGCACCTGCTCGACGATGTCGCCTACGGCACCGGCGTGTGGGTTGGGGCGTGGAGACAGCGGTCGGCCGCAGCGCTGTTGCCGAGCTTCGAGGCGTGGCCACCACGCGACCCGAGCTGACGCTCGCGCCGCGCCGGGGCTCGGTCTGGCGTCAGGACGTGGTCGAGCTCAGCTCACGAGAACGAGCTGCCAAGCGGCCGCTGATGTCGTTGCACGATTCGCACACGTCGGCAGGGATGACGCCCCAGGCCATCAAACGGCCGAACACCATGCAGCCGAGGCAGATGGCCCAGACGGACTCGAGCCCAGCCGCACACGCCAGTCCGATGATCAGAACGATCGCGACCGTGTCGCCACCGAGCAGCTCGGCGATGAGCGCTCCGCCGCTGAACACCACGCCGATGCCCTGAGCGAACCGCTTGGGCGGACCGGGCACGGATCGGTGGACGACTCGCAGACGCGGAGTGATCGCTTCGGTGACGAGTCGGCCGAGCGGGCTGAACCGCGGCCCGGCGAGCACGCGAGCGAGGAAACCGAAGGTGAGCGGCACCAGCACCCACCACTCTCGGATCACCAGGTACGCGATCGCCTGGACCACGACACCCGCGGCGACGAGTCGCGCCGACGTCTCGTTGACGGGGTTGGGGAAGCCGAACCACGGACGAGCAACCATGAGCTCAGGCTAGAGGCACAATTCTGATCAGACAAGTCGGATTTAGCGTCGATCCTCGCGCCGGGCCGACACCGCCGTGCCAGGGCTGCGGCGACGGTGGCCGTCGCGGTACCGTGGCCGCCGATGACTCTGCGGCTCACCGTCGACCGGCACGGCTGGCAGGACCACGTCGCGTCGGTGCGCGCCTCGTTGGGCGCGACCTGCGCCGTGTTACCGGTCGTGAAGGGCAACGGGTTCGGCTTCGGTCGTGCCGAGCTCGCTGCTCACGCCGCGTCGTGGAGCGATCTCCTGGCGATGGGCACGATCCACGAGGCGCTCGCCCACGATCGTCAGGGAGCCGAAGTCGTGGTGGTGCTCACCCCGATGGTTCGATCGACACCGATCCCGGCCTGGGTCGTCCCCACCGTCGGCTCCGTGCGCCATCTCGACGCGCTCACGGCGCATCGCGGCCCGGTCGCCGTGAAGCTGCTGTCGGCGATGGCACGCTACGGCTGCTCGCCCGATGCGCTGGCCGACCTCGTCGACGAGATCCACCGTCGGCACCTCTCCGTGCACTCGTACGTCCTGCACCTCCCGCTGTCGGGCGCCCACCGTGACCAGGCTCGGCAGACGAGCGATGTCGAAGCCTGGCTCCCGGCGCTCGATCCGAGAGTGCCGGTGTCCGTCAGCCATGTGGACGCCGACGCGATCGCAGCGCTGGCAGCACGCCACCCCGGACGCCACTTCCAACTGCGCACCGGGACAGCCCTCTGGCACGGCGACAAGTCGTTCCTCCACCTCGGCGCCGACGTGATCGACGTCCGACGGGTGAACGCGGGCGACACCGTGGGATACCACGGCGTCTCGGTGCCCGAGCACGGTTGGCTGGTCATGGCGGGTGCCGGGTCGAGCCACGGAGTGGCCCGCCTTGCCGACGGCCGCAGCCCGTTCCATCACCTTCGGCGGCGCATCGACCTGATCGAGACACCACACATGCACACGTCCATGTGCTTCGTTCCAGCCGACCGCGACGTACCTGCGGTGGGCGACTGGATCGACGTGCAGCGCCCGTTGATCGTGGTGCAGCCCGACGAGGTGGTGTGGTGGTGAGCGACCCAGCGGTCGATCCCGACACCGATCCCGACGCCGATCCCGACACCGATGCGCCGACCTCGCCGGCAGGCGAGACCACGGCGCCGGCGCCACTCCGATCCTCGCTGTCACGATCCGGGTTGCCGCCCGTCGCCCATCGCCGGACCCGACTGGTCGGCCCCGACGTCACCCGAGCGCTCGCGCTCGTCGGTGTCGTCATCATGAACTACCACGGCTACCTCAACGGTAGTGATGCCGTCGCACCCTCGAGCGGCACGCTTCCACAACGGTTGTTCGATCCGTGGACCGGAGTGCTCTCGACGCGGTTCGCGGCCACGTTCGTCCTCGTCGCCGGCGTGGGCGCCACCCTGCTGACGCAGCGGAGCCGCACGGGCGGCGATCACGAGGCCATCCGCGACGACCGGTGGCGGCTGGCGCGGCGCGGTGTCCTCCTCTACGCGTTCGGGTTCGTCCTCGATTGGATCTGGCCGGGCACGATCCTGTTCTTCTACGGCGCGTTCTTCGTCGTCGCTGCACTGCTGTTCACGCTCCGAACCCGTTGGTTGGTGGTGGTCGGCGCCTGTTCGGCCGTCGCCGCAGCGGCGATCGAACGGTGGGTGGTCGCCCGCGACCTCGATGGTCGGCCATTGCGGTGGCTCACCTCCCCCGACACCCTCGTCTCTCGGTCTCCTCGCGGGCTCCTGCTCGACACGTTCGTCAACGGCACCCATCCGCTGTTGCCGTGGCTGGCCTTCTTGTGCGCCGGCATGGTGCTCGGCCGCTACGTCACGCGGGTTCGGTATCCGCTGTTGGCCGTGGCGGGGGCTTCGACCACCGCGATCACCTACCTGGTGAACCACGTCGTCACCAGCGGCCGCGCCGACGACATCGCATGGGTGGTGACATGGTCGACTCGACCGTACGACCGTGGCCTGCTGTACACCGTCGGCACGCTCGGCTCTGCGCTCGCCGCGTTCGCGATCATCTCGATGGTCGCCGAACGATGGCGATCGAGCATGCCGGTACGAGTGCTGCAATCGGCGGGCGAGATGACGCTGTCGATCTATGTCGCCCACGTCCTGGTCTTCCGCGCGCTCGTCGACCGGGCGGGCATGGTCGGGGCCACCGGGCTCGATACGGCGCTCGCGTTTGCAGTCACCTTCTGGGTCATCGCGCTGGCTACGGCTGCGTGGTGGCGCCGCTTCATCGGGCTCGGTCCACTCGAGCGCCTGTACCGACGCTTCGGCGCCTGATCAGACCGCGATCAGACCGCGATCAGACCGCGATCAGATGATCTCGTCGAAGGTGTTGCACCGTCGCGGGTCTTTGGTGTTGTAGCCGCGCATGAACCAGTCCTGGCGCTGCTGGGCGGACCCATGCGTCCAGGATTCCGGGTCGACCCGGCCCTGCGTCTTCTGCTGGATGCGGTCGTCGCCGACGCCTTCGGCTGCCTTGAGGGCCTCGTTGATCTCGGTGGACGAGTCGAGCAGACCGCGGTCGGCCACGCTGCGCACCCATGCTCCTGCGTAGCAGTCGGCCTGCAGTTCCAACGCCACCGAGTACTGGTTGGCCAGGTCGGGTCGGCTCTGCGAGACACGCTGCACCTCGGCGTTGGTACCGAGCAGGTTCTGGATGTGATGGCCGTACTCGTGGGCGACGATGTACTGCTGGGCGAGGTCGGTCGACTTGCCGATGAGCTGCTTCTCGAGCGCGACCAGGAAGTCGAGGTCGAAGTACACGAGCGAGTCGAGCGGGCAGTAGAAGGGACCGGTCTGGGCCGACGCCTGGC